>CAZVPJ010000006.1:0-24758 GCA_964629035.1 uncultured Thiotrichales bacterium
ACCAGTACAAAATCCACTATTTTTATCAAGGTACTGTATGGGTTATTCCTTCTAATTCAAGGAATCGCGTATTATGAAGTGCTAATTCGATCGATAAATTATTAGGTTTGGAGCCAATATGTCTGCGCAAGATGATATGGATTTTAATAGTGGCATGATGGCATTTGAGGCCAAGCATTTTTCACGTGCGATGCAGATTCTTTCAGTGATTGCTGAAAAGGGGAATGCGGACGCGATGCATCGCTGCGCAATCATGTACCAAAATGGATTAGGTGTGGCGGTCAATAAAGAAGCGGCGCATAAATGGATGGCTAAAGCTGCAGAAGAAGGCCATGAGTTGGCGCAACACGGTTTGGGCTTTATGTATATGGAAGGTGATTGTGTTGAGCAAGATGGTAAACAAGCGATTAAATGGTTTACTAAAGCTGCTGAACAAGGGCTGCAAGGTTCACAAACAACGCTTGGTATGATGTATGAGCAAGGGACTGCGGGAATTGAGAAAGATTCAGATAAAGCCAAGGAGTGGTATGCAAAAGCCGGTTTTTCTCCTGAAGAAATGAAGTAACAAAAAATAAAATAATATTACCTTCTTCATAACACTCTAACATTTAATTTATAAAAATTTATGCGTCCTGCACATCTACTTGTTGTTTTAGAAAAAGAATTCAAAGGTGCTTTTGAAGGCAATCATACTCCTGTGATGTTGTGGGGCCCTCCGGGTGTTGGTAAATCTGAAATGGTTTCGCATGTTGCTAAAAATAATAATGTTGAAGTCATCGATATTAGATTGTCGCAAATGGAGCCTAGTGATTTGCGCGGCATACCATTTCGTGAAAATGGTTCAGTAGAATGGGCGGTACCTGCTATGTTGCCCAATGTTGAGCGGCATGGTGAGACAGGCATTTTGTTTTTAGATGAAATTACTTCAGCTGCCCCAAGTGTTTCGGCTGCTGCATATCAACTCATACTGGATCGTCGTCTTGGTCAATATGATGTGCCACCAGGCTGGGCTATTTTTGCAGCCGGTAACCGTCAAGGAGATCGAGGTGTTACCTATTCAATGCCAGCGCCACTTGCTAATCGCTTTTCGCATTTTGAGGTGGACATAAATTTAGATGATTGGGTGGCATGGGCGTATGCAAATGATATAGATGATCGCGTTATTGCATTTTTGCGTTTTCGTCCAGATTTATTATTTGATTTTGATCCTGCGCATAATCCTGTAGCGTTTCCTTCGCCTCGCTCCTGGCAATTTGCACATCGTGCCTTAGAAAAGTTTTCAGATCGCCCTGATTTACTTATTGGATCGTTACAAGCCTGCGTAGGCCCAGCAGCAGGTGTAGAGTTAAATGCATTTATTTCTAATCTTGATCAGATGCCTGATCTTGAAGCGATTGTAAACGGTGATGATGTTGCAGCACCTAAAGAAATAGATCTGCAATATGCAGTAGCCTCAGCATTAGTAGGGCATGCTATACGTGCTCAGAAAGTTAAAGATAAGAATGATGACCCTACAAAAGTTCAAGGCAATATTCTAAATTATGCAAATAAATTTCCACAACGTGAAATGGGTGTGATGATGGTGTCTGATATGCATCGTGCCATTGGTGAAGACATATTTGCTTTACCAGAATTTGCAAATTGGGCAGATAAAATTGCCGACATTATGATTTTCGATCACGCTTAATTTCATGTGGCTGATTCAGACCTACAAAATAAACTTGCAGCTGCAAGAACGCGTTTAATTCTAGACAAACCATTTCTAGGTGCACTTGTGTTGCGCCTGCCTCTCGTTGCGGCAGATCCAAACTGGTGCAAAGGTGCAGCAACTGATGCTAAGAAGCTGTATTACAATGAAGAATACATTAACGCATTAAATATTCAGCAAACACAATTTGTATTAGCAAAACAAGCCTTACATTGCGCCTTGTCTCATTTTGCACGTCGTCAACATCGAATTAAACATCGGTGGGATTTAGCATGTGACTATGCAGTCAATCCTCTATTAATTAATGACGGTCTTAAAGCGCCACCAGAAACGCTGGTCGATGATGGATATGAAGGAATGACGGCAGAAGAGATTTATCATTATATTGATGATCTGGATAATGAAGATTCAGAATTAGATAAAGAAAATCAAGATCCGCCGGATGATCAGGATAATAATGATCCTAATCAAGAAGGGAACGATCAGCAGTCCAAAGATAGTCAATCAAATCAGCAACAGAAAACCGATACAAATGAAAGCTCTGACACTAATCAAGAATCACATGCAGATGAGCTTGAAAGTGATGAGTCTCTAGAAGATGAACCTGCGGATGAGTTGGACGCCGACCAAAGTGACAACGGTGAAGGCGCACTCGGTGATTTAGCACCTCAACCTGCAGCGCTTACTCCACAAGAGCAAGAAGAGCTATCGGTGCAATGGCAACAACGTTTAGCGGGTGCTGCGCAACAAGCTATGCAGGCGGGAAAGTTGGGTGGTGCGATGGCGCGTATGGTTGAGTTTATGCTGCAACCAAAATTACCTTGGCGGATGTTGCTGGCACGATATATGACGGCAAGCGCAAGAGATGATTATAGTTATGCAAGGCCATCTTCTCGTCGAGGTGATCCAGCAATTTTTCCAAGCATGCGTAGTTCGCAAATCGATATTGCAGTAGGCGTTGATATAAGTGGATCGGTTGATGAAAAAGAGCTGAATGAATTTATGTCTGAGGTCGATGCAATTAAAGCCAATATGCGTGCACGAATCACCGTGTTGCCATGTGATGCCATGTTGGCGGAAGGTGCACCTTTTATATTTGATCCTTGGGAAGAGATAAAGTTACCCAACGAGTTAAAAGGTGGTGGTGGTACTGATTTTAATCCTGTTTTTAAATGGCTAGAGCTTCAGGATCAACCGCCAGATTTATTAGTTTATTTCACAGACTGCCGTGGTAGCTTTCCTGAAGTGGAGCCTGCTTTTCCTGTAATCTGGTTGGTTAAAGGCAAGGACAACGCCCCTTGGGGACAAAGAGTCCAGTTAAATTAAATGCAACTATCCAGTGAAGATCAACTGCGGCTCAATGTTTTGGTTGCACAGCCATTGCAAGCCGTTCGCATTGATGAATCCCGTATGTGTGTGCATGTCTTATCAGAAAAGGGCGATGCAACCATTCAGCTCAATCCTAGTTGTAAGGATGAGCAGTATGTTCGTTTGGTAAGACAGTTTTTATCTACCCATTACTTGGGTTCACCCGGAGGCTATCCCGTTTACTTAAAAAGATGGACTCGTATGGGTCAGGCGCGTGATGACAGCCTAGAAAAATTATTATTAGTAGGTGAACCTGAAGCGGTTGCTGCGGTGGTGCATGCTCCTGGTTTGACAAATGAATTGGCCAGACGTGCATGGTGGTCTAGCGCTACTTCAGAAAATGCGCGACGTATGCTTGAAAAAGAATGTGTAGTAAAAGGTTCTATGGGAGAGGAATTGGCAAAATTCTTAATCGAGTTTTTGCCTTTTGAAGAGCATCAAAAAGCAATTATAGACAGTGTTCGTCTAGTGCTTCAGCCAGGCTTGATTACTGAAGATCTACGGGAAGAAGTTTGGAAACGTGGCAAACGAAAAAGTGTCTACTACATTGGTTTTTTGCAACAAACACCTTGTGATCTTCCTGTAGCCGTAGATGCACATGCAAGCTGGGTAGATGTGAGTAAAAATGTGCAGGCAGAAGTTGACAGAGCTAACAAAATTGCAAATTTATTATGCCAAACGCTAAGCTCAGCTGGACAAGCATTTTTGCAAACGACAGAATTAGTATTAAGCAAGCCAAATGACCAAGAAGCGGTTGCGGCGATTTTAAATGCTATCGGAAGTTATTTTAATGAGTTCGAGCAGCCGTTACCAACTTGGCGGGATATAGACGAATTAGGGCATTATGTTGAGCAATACCATCTAGAACAGCAGGAAATACAAAGACTATTGGGCTTAGATAATGGTCTGTTGCCCCAACTAAAAGCGATATTTTATTTATCAATGATTGGTGAAACACTAGTCGACCCTATTTTTGGAATGACCGATGCCATTGGTTCCGTGATGCGAAAAAAAATACAACCCGTAATTGCACCCATACTTAAAAACATACAGTTACTACGCTAATTAAAACTGTGGATTATTTACCTTTATTCCTGGATATAAAAAACAAGCCGTGCCTCATAGTCGGTGGTGGTGTTATTGCTGAGCGTAAGGTTTCTATACTCGCGCGTGCACAAGCGAGCATTACTATTGTGGCACCAAACATCACATCTGAAATTAATAGAAAACTGGGTGAACAAATTACCTGGCTGGAAAAAAAGTTTTCTGCTGATGATTTGGTAAAAGAATTTCATGAATATCAAATAGTAATTGCAGCTACCGATGACCGAAAAGTAAATGCGGAAATTGCACAACTTTGTCGTGAACATAAGATACTCGTCAATTCTGCAGACGATAGTAAGAACTGTGATTTTATATTACCTTCCATCATAGATCGTTCGCCCGTGCAAATTGCAGTATCCACCGGAGGAGCGTCACCAGTACTTGCCAGAATGCTGCGCACAAAATTAGAAAATTGTACACCGGCCTCGTACGGCCACTTGGCAAAATTAATCGAAGATAATCGGGATGGCGTAAAGCGAAAGTTTTCTACTATTGATCAAAGAAGAAAGTTTTGGGAACAAGTGTTACAAGGCCCAATTGCTGAGTTGGTGTTTGCAAACCAGTCTAGTGCGGCACAAAAGTTATTAGAAGAGACGATACAACAAGCAGAAGATAGTTCACCGCCAACTGGAGAAGTGTATCTAGTAGGCGCTGGGCCAGGAGATCCGGACTTGTTGACTTTTCGTGCATTGAGGTTGATGCAACAAGCTGATGTAGTCGTTTATGATCGTCTAGTATCACAAGAAATTATGGATTTAGTGCGTAAAGATGCGGAGCATATCTATGCAGGAAAAGAACGCTCACAGCACACCTTGCAGCAAGAAACAATCAACCAACTATTAGTACGTTTAGCAAAAGAAGGTAATCGTGTATTAAGATTAAAGGGTGGTGATCCATTCATATTCGGTCGTGGTGGTGAAGAAATAGATTCTCTTGTTGATGAAAACATCCCCTTCCAGATAGTGCCGGGCATCACTGCGGCTGCAGGGTGTGCGGCCTATGCAGGCATTCCACTTACTCACCGAGAATATTCACAGGCTGCTATTTTTGCAACCGGCCATTTAAAAGATGGAACGGTAGATTTAAATTGGAAAATGCTTGCACATACTAATCAAACCTTAGTGTTTTATATGGGTCTGCATGGCTTACAGATAATTAGTGATAATTTAATCAAACATGGTCTTAGCGCTTCAACGCCAGCTGCACTAATTATGCAAGGTACAACTGCTAATCAAAGAAATATTATTGGAACAGTAGAAAATTTACCTGTCTTAGTAGAACAACATAAGGTTAAGCCGCCTACTTTAGTCATTATTGGTGATGTTGTTCAATTGCATAATAAGCTTGACTGGTTCAACCCGGAAGAGGATGTCACTGCAGGTGCCGTAAAAGCTTTTGGTGCTAAAACCTAAGTAAAAAAGTTAAATCTAAACTGATGGTATTTATTGTAATGCTATCACTGCAAAATTAGATCAATCTTAATTGAACTCGCCTTCAGCCCATGTATTAAAATAAACATAAGGCTTGATATAATTATTGTTCATGCAAATTGTGAGCTGAAATATGACGTATTACCCTAGTGTTATTTTACTGGCGATATTATCTAGCTGTTGTTTTGTCTTTGATGCGCTAGCCGTTGAACTGGAACTGTATGTTGATGGGCTGGATTCACCCGTGCTGCTCACTCATTCAAACGAGTCGTCAGATAGACTTTTTGTTGTAGAAAAAACTGGAAAAATATTTTCATTTAGTCATGTGTCTAGAGAAAAAAACTTATTTCTCGATCTGGAATCATTAGTTACCACACGCGGTAATGAGCAAGGATTGCTTTCAATTGCATTTCATCCAAATTATTCTGAGAACGGTTATTTATTTTTATACTATACGGCTAAGAATGACGACAATACGCTTGCACGCTTAACTGTGACTCCGCCTGATGCTGAACAAATAAATTTGGAAACACTTGAGGTTTTGATTTCTCAAGAAGACCCAGCTTCAAACCATAATGGAGGTATGTTGGCGTTTGGCAAAGATGGTTATTTGTATTTAGGCTTGGGCGATGGTGGGCGTGGTGGTGATCCATGGAATAATGCGCAAAACTTAGAAACGTTATTGGGTAAAATGATTCGCGTTGACGTGAACCAACCCAATAGCTATTTAATTCCTGAAGATAACCCATTTGTAGGTGATAAAGATATTCTGCCAGAAATTTGGGCGTATGGGTTACGTAACCCGTGGCGACACTCATTTGACCGAGAAACAGGTGATTTATGGATAGCGGATGTCGGGCAAAATAAATGGGAGGAAATTCATTGGCAATCTTCAAGTAGCAAAGGGGGAGAAAACTATGGTTGGCGATTAATGGAGGGCAATCATTGCTTTTTACCTAAGAAAGATTGCGATACAGGGATGTTGGTTAGGCCAGTTGCAGAATATGAACATAAATATGGTTGTTCAATTACGGGTGGATATGTTTATCGCGGCAAAAACATTAATGAACTCTATGGTAAATATATATTTGGTGATTTTTGTACTGGCACAATATGGTCTTTAGACAAAGAGAATAATTTCGAGATGCAAAAACTTATGCAGACCGACCTAAATATCAGCTCATTTAGTGAGGATGCGGCAGGTGAGCTATATGTACTAGACTACCAAGGAAGTATATTTAAATTCATACCATAATGATTAGATGCTTCATAAATTTTTCGGAATCATAATAGGTGTTATCTGTATGGGCATATTTAATTCTTCTTCTGCGAACGAGCTAGAAGTCGGGATGGCGGCTCCCCATTTTGAGTTGTTAGACCAGTCTGAAACCACGCATACGTTAAAGGACTACTTGGGAAAGTGGATAGTGCTCTATTTTTATCCAAAAGATGATACACCTGGATGTACTAAAGAGGCTTGTGCATTCAGGGATGATATAGCAGCATTGCAAAGTCTTAATGTGCAAGTTTTTGGTGTAAGCGTAGATTCAACCGCAAGCCACGCTGAATTCGCGAATAAATATAGTTTGCAGTTCCCTTTGCTTGCTGATCGTGGAGGAGTGATTGCGAGTGAATATGGCTCCCTAACAAAAGTAGGACCATTAAAGTTAGCAAAACGACATACGTTTATTATCAATCCGGAAGGAAAGCTTGCCAAAATCTATCGAACGGTTAAACCCGTTACGCATAGTGATGAAGTGATTATGGAAATTAAATCACTTCAAAACTAATATTCTCAAAATCATGCTAGAATTCTATTCACACATCACTAAAGGTGTCTTTGTCAGCATCAAATTAATTTTTTGATGTAATGTGCAAAGGTGAAACAGGGAAATCTGTGAAAGACAGATGCTGCCCCCGCAACGGTGATTGAGTTTCGGTAGTTCTATTGCCACTGTGTTTTTTAAACTATGTTTATTTAATATGGGAAGGTGAATTACTTAGTCAGATGACTGCTCATCAGCCCGGAGACCGGCCTTATGTGAATCCCAGTAAAATGGGTTAAGGGTTGCGGCGGGCGACTCTGGCTGAAGAATTTTTTGCACAAAAGGTTTTGTGCTCTTCGCTGTGCGTCCGCAATTTAATAAATTAAGGGCGCGAAATGAAATTCAAATATTATCTTTTGCCGATGATATTCGGCTTTAACGTTTCATTGTTTGCAATGGATGAGGTAGTCGTTACACCTGCGAGATATTCGCAATCTATAAATGAAGTTGTCACATCCGTGACAATCATAAGTCGGGAAACCATTGAACGTACCCCTGCGGCGGATGTTGCAGATCTGCTTCGTTGGCATGCAGGAGTTGAATTAGGACGCACTGGTGGTATTGGGCAGCAAACTTCTGTTTTTGTTCGTGGAACCAATAGTAATCATACGGCTGTATTGATTAATGGAATTAAAATGAACTCTGCCACTACTGGTGCACCAGCATTAGAGGTGATCAATACTTCTGTAATTGAGCGAATAGAAGTTGTGAAAGGGCCGCGTTCTACAGTGTATGGTTCAGAATCATTAGGGGCTGTAATCAATATCATCACCACTAACGAAGAGATCCAAAATGAAGCAGCTGCACATTTTTCTAAAGGTCGATATTCAACCACAGAACAAGGGTTCGACTTCAAGCTTGCAAATGAATACGCAATGGGTGATTTTTCATTCTCTAGTATAGATTCTGATGGGTTTCCAGCGGCAACTGCATCAAATACTGATCATGGGCATGATAGCGATACACTAGATGTTAATTTGAAATCCAGTCTAGGAAAAATGGGTTTGGGGTTTAGTTACTGGCAGGCAGAGGGTAATACAGAATATGATGGTTTTGGTTTGGACTTGGATCAAGATCGAAAAAATGATGTTTTAAATGCAACGATGAATTTACCTATAACAAAAACTTGGCATTCAAGTTTATCCATCTCGAAAATAAGAGATGAGATTCGTCAAAATCAGATGAACTTCTTGGGAGATGAAGATTTTTCATTTACTGACCGAATTGTTTACGATTGGAAAAATGATATAAATATTATTGATAACATTTTTACCTTTGGTGTTTCAAAAACAGATGAAGATGCAGAATCACTTTCGTTTGGTACACGTTATAAAGAAAATACAGATATGCATTCTATATATGCAAACCAACAAGTAAATTTGGGTAAGCATAATGTATTTGCGTCTACACGCTATGTGGATCATGATGATTTTGGAGATGAAACATTATGGAATGTTGAGTATGGCTATCAATTCTCTAAAAAAGCAAAAGTATTCGCTAGTTTCGGGACTGGATTTAGAGCGCCTGATAGTAATGCGCGCTTTGGTTTTGGTGGAAACCCAGACCTAAAGGAGGAAACATCAAGATCCATAGAAATGGGTGTGAACTATAACTTTAATCAGTTAAATAATCTTTCTTTGCGTGCATATGAAAATAAAATAGAAAACCTAATTGAAACCATACTGATTGATCCAGGTGCTTTCACTTTTGAAAATCGTAATGTGGGTGATGCCCGCATACAAGGTGTAGAGCTTAGATTCCAGCATCAATCCAATCATTGGAACCTAAACCTTGAAGGGTCTGTTAAAAACCCACGCAACGAATCAGATAATTCGTTGCTGTTAAGACGAGCTAAGCGCTCCTTAAATGGATCGTTGATTTATAAACAGGATAAATATTACGTACAGTTGAATGGTTTAGTAAGCTCAGAAAGAAGAGATTTTGGTGATGTAGTATTACCCGGCTATGGTTTAGTAGATCTATCAGCAGGTATAAATTTTCCACATGCTACCTTCTCTGTAAAAGTGGATAATCTATTTGATAAAGATTACGAGCTTGCTTCGGGTTTTAACACATCAGGACAATCAGTTTTTGCAGAATTACAAATTAATTTCACTGAGTAATAAAATATGGCGAATCGAATAACAAGAATATATACCCGCACAGGTGATGCGGGTGATACAGGTCTATCAACAGGCTTACGTGTGCGTAAAGATTGCCCACAGATTCATGCTATTGGTGATGTAGATGAACTAAATTCAGTCATTGGTATGGTATCCGCCTACGATATGGCTGATGAGCTTAAAGAGACCTTTATCTATATTCAGCATCAGTTATTTAATGTAGGTGCGGAGTTAAATAATGCTGAGTTAACGTTTATGAATAAGCATATTGTTAAAGAGTTAGAGGAAAAAATTGATGCTTATAATAAAGTGCTTCCTCCACTAAAAAATTTCATACTGCCTGGTGGTGGTCACGCAGCGGCTACTTGTCATTTAGCGCGAGCAGTGTGCAGGCGTGCAGAGCGAGGTGTGGTGATGTTAAGCGAAGACCAGAAACTCAACCCTAGTTTACAAATTTATTTAAATCGTCTTTCAGATTTTCTATTTGTTGCATGTAGAGTTCTTTCAAAATATGCGGGAGAAAAAGAAACACTATGGTCAAGTAAAACCATCACACAGGAGACTTATTATTAGACTTGGGATAGATTTAGGTGGCACTAAGATTGAGATTTTGATGCTTGATCATGGTGGAAAAGAGTTGCTACGTAATCGAGTACCTACCCCTAAGCAATATGAAGATATTATTGGAACAATATCTGCACTTGTTATGAGTGCTGAGCAAGGTCTAAGTCAAAAATGCAGTGTGGGTATATGTACACCCGGGTCTTTGTCACCTGCTACAGGGTTGCTTCGAAATTCAAATACAACTTGCATGAATGGACAGCCCTTCAAAAAAGATCTTGAGAATTCTTTAGATAAAGAAATTCAAATGGCAAATGATGCGAATTGTTTTGCATTGTCCGAAGCTATTGATGGTGCTGCAAAAGGTGCCAATAGTGTTTTTGGTGTAATTGTGGGTACAGGCACGGGAGGAGGGTTGGTAGTGAATAAAAAAGTTTTGATGGGGGCGAATGCTATTGCGGGTGAGTGGGGGCATAATCCACTGCCGTGGCCAGAAAATGGAGAATTAGAGCTAACGAAATGTTGGTGTGGGCAACAAGGTTGTATTGAGACATTTTTATCAGGCCCAGGACTGTCAAAAGAATTTGAGCGTGTTACTAATAAAAAACGGAGTGCCGAAGAGATCAATCATCTGTCATTACAGGGAGATAAGCATGCGGAAAAAACTTTACTTCGTTACGAAAACAGAATGGCGAAAAGTTTAGCGCATGTTATTAATATGTTTGATCCTGAGGTAATCGTCTTGGGTGGTGGTGTTTCTAAGATATCGCGTTTATATAAAAATATTCCTGAGTTATGGAAACAATGGATTTTTTCAGATTCAGTCATTACTAAACTGGTGCCCCCTAAATATGGAGATGCAAGTGGTGTAAGGGGTGCTGCCTGGCTTTGTGATGAATAAGAATTTAAATCGATTAAGGATATTATTAAAGCGTATAATGTTTATATGATTCAACATCGAATTCATCCTGCTTATTTGGTCGCGGTGGTGCTTGTGCTGGCATTTTCAAGGTTAGTGCCCCATCCACCCAATGCCGTCCCGATTGCAGCGATGGCGTTATTTGCGGGTGCATTTTTTTCTAGTCGCATACTAGCGATAATAGTACCGCTTGCTGCAATGATAATAAGTGACTATGTCATTGGGTTTCATAGCACAGTGTGGTACGTGTATGCGGGCGTATTGGCTATCGTGTTGATCGGCGGTGTTTTAAATAAAGTGACCGTTTTTAGTGTGGGCGTTGCAGCGGTAATTGCGTCTATTACATTTTTTCTTATAACAAACTTCGGTGCATGGCTACATCACGATATGTATCCTCAAGATCTGAATGGCTTGTTTCAAGCATATATTGCGGGAATTCCTTTTTTGCGCAATTCATTACTAGCAAATCTTTTATTTTCTTATTTAATTTTTTATGGGTTAAATGGCTTTATTACAGCTTTAACTCCTGATAAAAATATACTGAAACGCTCCAACTAACTCCTTTACATCTCTTTACAATAGCATGTATGAAATGTGTACCCAGTCACAAATTATTGCTGGGTGATGATCTACATTATATTCATGGTATTTCATTTGATTGATATTTGCCTGATTGATAGTTTGCTAGACCGATAACTATGCAAGGATTGATTGTTCATCTCCTGGCACGGATGCCTTGACCCGTGAGTGTAACCACTCGCGGGTTTTTTTATGTCCTAGTATCTTTCAAAAACTACTTTTCGGTTAAAATAGAAAAAGAAATCAATTCGATCTCACCCGTAGTTGAGTTCCAAATATAAACGTCAGAATTAGTAGCAAGTTCTGCACCTTGGTGACCATAGTTTGTGTCAAATACAACGAAGCTGCCATCATGAGTAACTGCAGAATGTGCAGACATTACATTTGATTCTAATGCACCTTTAAAATTTGTAACCAAAGTAGTTTTATCATTTACGATATCACGTTGGTAAATATTAATGGTCGTGCCAGGCATTCGAGATTTTGTAAGATTGCTAGCAGCAGATTGAAAAATTACAAATTGGCCATTGGCTGAAATTTTAGGGGCTTGTGACTGATGATTGCCTGGTTCACCCGTGACATCCGCTGAGACAAGTTTAGTGGTGCTGGTCTCACGGTCACGTGTGTATATATCAACGCGTCTTGCGGTAAAGCCTTTGCCTGAGAGTTCTAATGGCCCTGCTGGATAATTTTCTACTAGATCTGTAGCCATGGAAGTAAACGCTACGTGTCTGCCATCTTGAGACACACTTGGACTGCCAGAAGGATGATTGCCAGGTTTGCCATCTAAATTAACGGATATAAGTTCTGTTGTGCCTAGCTCTCGATCTCGTAAAAATACATCAGAGAAATTCCATTCATTTTCATCGCTTCGTTTGTTATCAACAGGAACGAGATTGCGTGCGGGAGACTGAAATAAAACATACCTGCCGTCAGCAGATATAGCAGCATTGGACGAACCATGATTGGCTTGCTGATTGCGCGTGCTTAAGGATATGACTTCTGTTTTTCCTTCAGGAATGTTGCGTACAAAAATGTCAGGGTTTTCGTTTATATCTCCTGCAATCAAATTATTTGAAAATGATTCAAATGCAACAAAGCGGCCATCTGAAGATATCACTGGATTCATGGATTTAGTGTTACCTGCTTTTCCATCTGTTGAAATTGATACGAGCTCTGTAGTTTTATTTTCACGATCATGGATGTATACATCTAATTGATGATTATGGTCATGATCCACTAAATTTTTTGCATAGGACATATAGGTAACAAAACGACCATCGCCAGAAATACTTGGCCGCAGTGAGTAATCATCAGCTTGTTCACCATTAGAAGAGATCGAGATGCGCTGCATAGTATTCGTTTGACGATCATAAACAAAAATATCTTGTTTATTATTGGTGTCATCTGGAATCAGGTTGCTAGCAGCAGAATGAAAAGCTATAAATCTTCCATCCGCTGATGTAGATGCATTGGCAGATGGTAAATCACCAGGTTCATTTTTAATTTTAGGGTTTACATCAAGCTTACTGTTGGGCTTAACAGTCGGCTTAACATCTTGCGATGGTTCTTTTGCGAAACTTGAGGGTATGCAAATAACCCAAACGCAAATAATGGTTATTAAGAAACGTGTGCAACGAAGTATGCGGAAAATTATCATTATTATTTTATCCAATACTGGGCTGTAAATAGAATGTGCAACAATAGTCTGCACTTAATACTATACGATTTACAACAAAAAAAGGACGATCCTAGTAAACAGACCAGGATCGTCCTTTAGTTTAAACAACCACAATCATACGTTAGATTGTGATTTTTTCCCCATCAAATGTAGTGAGACTGTAACCATTAAACGGTTCTAGTGCCGTGTTGGCTAGATCACGTAGATACTGAATTGCAAACTCCTCACCTAAACGATATGAAGCCGCATTATCAGAGCGCCAGTGAACACAACCAAAGTTTCGTCCACAACCAATATTTCCAGCAAGCTTATTAAGCTCGCCACCAACGGTTAGTTCGTCACCACCCGTGTACGGTTCCAGTGTTGTGCCATCAGCACTTGGCTGGACAGGGTTTTCAATCACAGCATCTTCATCAAATGTTGCTTTTAATATGGTTACACATGCACCCGCTACAGAAGCGTGTCCTGCACCGTAAGATGGATGTGTAGGTGAGCCTTCGGGGAACGCCATCGGCAGTAAGAATGTACCGTTACGACTGAAGGTTTCCTTAACCGCTTGTGAATCTAGAAGACTTGAGTGTATTGGGTAGTTAGCTCTACCTGTTAGCGTATTATGAACACGACCACCCATTACTTCTGGGCGTAGACGACGATGCACATTCCATTTCTGGAACCATTGGTTTTGTGCAGCTTGACCGGATACAGCCCATAGTAACGTCAGGATTTGTGGGGGACCAAAGGTAGCAAGTCCTTCCGATATCCGCGCAGCACCACTAAAGCCGGAAGAGTCTCCTACGCCTCCACCAACAGCCTCTCCAAAATAAGGATTGTTTGGATCAAATGGAGCGCCAATGCCGCCAAAGCCTGCATTCATGCCAAATTGTCCAATCGTGGTGGGTGGTGTGAGTAACACTACAACAGCATTAAAGTAAGCTTGTGCGAGTGCGTCGACTTGTACAAAAGAAGATGCCACTCTGCCGTTGTAATAAAATCTGCGTACCGGATCGTAGATATCCAGTCCTGGTGCTTGTGCGCAGCCACGCTGAATATCAAGCCAGTTTTCATATGTAGTAAGGAAGTCCAGTCCTGATTGGCGTGTTGAGCAAGCTTGGCTGAAACCTTGTACACCATACGGCACTTCTTTGAGGATTAATTGAGACGCGAATGGCCCTGCTTCAGAGCCCGGTAATCCTGAGCGAAATAAATTTTTTGGAGTAACTTTACCCTTAACATCCATCATTCCTGATTTGCCAGGTAATGAGTTCAGTTCTGCGGCTGCATCGTTCGCCAATTGATTATTTTCATACTGGTCAAAAGGTACATCACGTAGTAAAGCTGCCCAATAAGATTCCACCATTTCCGATGCAGCGGTTCGGCTGCTGAATCTTGGTGCTGGTGGCATGAATTGGAAATGTGAGTCTGGCCCCAAGCCTTGATACGCAAGTCCGGCTAGAGGATTTACTAAACGACGTTGTAATGAAGGATCTGGGCATCCCAACTCAACTTTCGCTAAGTCATCAAACTTTCCTGTGCGAAGTGCTCTTAGAAGACGCAAATAAGATTTACGATCCACTTCCCCCAAATCATTTTGTTTTAAACCTTTATGAAAGTTTCCAATATAGCCTTCAAGATTGTTTTCATCACCATTGTTTCTATGTAGTGTGCGTCCACCTCTTCGTTCGATTCTACGAATGCTCCGTTTGTATTGCCTTAACGCCGATCGGACACGTAGTTTTATTGAACGAGCTGCACGGGTTCGCGGGCTAAACGGAGTAAGCGCGTCACGACTTCGTATGCGTCGACCTCTTGCATCTACTGAAGTACTTGCAAACGGAAGACTAAATGCTCCCACTGCAAGTGGTGCAGCACCTACGCCACCCATAAATTTGCGACGACTTTCAGAAGCAGGTGAATCAGAAGTTATTGTATTTTCTATTGAAGTTTCTGGCGCATTTACTAGTGAATCTTCAGGAAGTTTGGATTTTTGTTTAAGGTGAAGAGATGATTTTTCGCCTATTTTTTTAAATGTACTCATTTGAGCCCCTTAAAGAATAAGTTAAGTTATTTTTATTTGATCCCATCCGTAGGAATCACAAACAACATCCAAGGCAATGCGGATATCGCAATACAAAGAATTGTTTATTTAAATGTGCGGTGATATGAGCTTGAAATGAAGCCTGAATCAGGAAAGGGCTTGCTGACTGACACTCGCAATTGAGAAGTTAGGCTGGATTCTTGGGCAACTTCTGGCTATATAGTACCTGCGTGATGAACAACATCAAATTTTTCGTTGTGTGTGTACAATACAAAAATGCTAATGGTTTCTAATGCCAAGAATTAGTACAAAAATTACGCACTAAAGTTAAAGTAAGTATTTGATAGTTAATTTTGTTTGGATTTTAAACTTTTTATACGCACGCTTATAGAGCATTTAGAATGTTAACTAAGAAATTTTGGTACCAAGAATAATTTCACTCGATCGCAACTGCTTTAATGTTTGTTCACCGCCTGTATGCACCGCGCAGGGGTTAGGGTGGTTGGTTTGTTTAACAATCTGATCTAAACACTCTTGGCCTGTTATGTGGTTATCTTTCTCTAATATGTCTACTAACATGGCAGTGATGGGGTTAAGTTCTGTAAAACTAACTTTATCCTGGAGATTTCTATGCACGATTATAAAGTGAAGTTGTTCACTTGGTGATGAGGGTTGGAAGCTTGGTTTTATTTTTTGCACCGGGAATTGATAACTATGCATTTGTGCAAGTGGTGATAAAACAGGTGTTCCTATTAGCAAGTCACCGTGTTTATCAATTTTAGATAAGTCTGGTTCTATATCTGAAAAAGTTAAATTAATTTCGAGCCACTCATAGTGTGCTAGCTCTTTGATAAAAACAGGGTCTTCACTTTGCGGTTCACGTTCATTTTGAAGGTAAGTTAAAAACTCAAGTGAAATATCTTTGAAATAAGGTGATATAGATTGATGATTTGCAAAAAAATCGCGAACCATCTTATGCCAGTTTTCTTCACTATATAACTTTCGCAATACAGGAAATGCGTTATCGATAAAGTTTTTTACATTTCTGTAAAAAAGTCCACGATAAATTTCCATTCGACGATCTTCAACATCGTTTGGCGCAGGTGCATGTTTAGGGTCTCTTAGGTGAGCGGTAAAGTCATACTGGACTTTTTTAAAAGATATATCTTCATTAACCATGGTCATAGTGCAAAGCTTGCTTAACTGGCTTGCGCAACTATTGATGAGTTGCTATCCCACTTGTGTTGAAGATCACGAATAATGTGAACTTCTTGCATGAGCTCTTGCATTGGAGGAAAGTTAAAATCTCTTTCTAACAGGGTGGGCATATTGCCAAATAGCTCATACGCTTTATCTAAAATGTCCCAGACAGGGTCAATCACATCAGCACCATGTGTGTCCACGATAAGATCTTCTGCTTCGTTATAATGTCCAGCAACGTGACAATAGGCAACACGTTCGCATGGCAAAGCTTGCAAGAATTCTATAGGGTCATAGTGGTGGTTGACGGAGTTAACATAAATATTGTTAACATCTAATAGTAAATCACAGTCAGCTTCTTCTAAAATATTTTTAATGAAATCAATCTCATCTATTTCTCTACCCGGTGCTGCATAGTATGAGACGTTCTCTATTGCGATTTTTCTTTCTAATATATCTTGTACGCGTTTAATTCTGTCAGCAACATAGTGAACCGCGTCATCAGTAAAAGGAATGGGCATTAAGTCATAGAGATGTCCCTGGTCAGAACAATAACTAAGATGTTCGCTGTAACAACGAATATTATGTGTATCCAGAAAAGTTTTAACATCGCTAACAAACTTCTCATCTAAGGGAGCAGGGCTCCCTATGGATAACGATAAACCATGTGTTACAAACGGAACTTTCTCTGTAAGTGCACGAAAACGCTTTCCGAGTTTCCCACCTATACCAATCCAGTTTTCTGGGGCGACTTCCATAAAGTCGATGCCATGCGGGAAGTCGTTTTCCAACTCATCGAGTAAGTCTCGCCGTAAGCCAAGGCCGGATCCAGATACCGGGTATTTTTTTTCAGTCATGTTTTGCATAATTTTCATTTACTTTAGCCATTTGCCTTAACTTAGTAGACCTTTAAATAGGCACTATGCTTACAGTACGATATGTTGTTATTTAACCCATTGTAAACCCTAAATATAATTCACTATTTAAATGTTTAGGGCCTACTCTCAGGGCTATGTTTTCCATCTGTTTAAGAAACATACTACTCTCGTCTAAAGAGTTTATGTAGCCAGTAATCGATACTGAAATATTTCCCTGCGCCAATAAAAAACAACACTAACAGCATTATGAAATAGGTGGCCGCAAATTCAATGCCATTATTTAACACTACAAAATTGCCTTTTTCAGACAACCAATCATAATTACCGTGTTTCTTTAGTAAAGATTTTGCCGCGCTGACTCGTTTACCTACTTCTTCGCTGTTCTCTAAGCTTTGCTTGGCTGATTCAAGGCCTAGGTAATCCGCTATAGGCTTGGCTGTACTGGTAGCTGGGTCGCCAGGTGCAATTGCAAACCAACCGTCATCCCAATGCACAGAAATAATAGCGACCAACATGGTGATCATTAAGGGAATGGCAAACCAACGAACGGCAATGCCAAACAAAAGGGCAATGCCGCCTAACAATTCTGTATAGGCTGCAAGATATGCGAGCAATTCCGGTGCAGGAAGGCCTAAACCCCAATCAGGATTGCCTAGCCAGTTTGCAAAATTTTCAATGCCATTAATTTTAGTCAAGCCCGCAGCAATAAAAATAGGTGCTAAATATAAGCGCAAAGCAACGGGTCCTAGAAAATCGAATACTCGAAGCTTATCAATCATATTTTGAAACGCGTTAGCAGTGGATATGAGTGCGGACATTAGGGTTCTCCTGGTTATAATATTTAAAAGTTTTTTATAAACGTAAAATTTGAATGAATTGTAAATTGGCTAACTACAGTTCGAGTTTGGGTATAGCTCATTTAACGGAATTGACTTGCCATCCGGAGTCACCATGCGGGCATGAAACCTGCGAAGTAGACGTGGTTCATGTACACCACATGAATGTGCAATGACACCCACTTCATGCGTCATGTTTTGGGCATAATTTTTTACACGTTCAGCTTTACTTTCGACATTAAGGCCGGTTTGCAATTTTTTATCATGAGTGGTTATACCTGTAGGACAGGTATTTTTATTGCATTGTAATGCTTGTATGCAACCTAGAGAGAGCATAAAACCGCGCGCAGAGGTTACAAAATCTGCTCCAATAGCAAAGGCCCATGCTACTTCAGCCGGTGTTATTAACTTTCCTGAAGTGATAATTTTGATACGGTCGCGTAATCCATGTGTACTCAATCGATCAACAACAAGCGGCAAGCTTTCTTCAATCGTTAATCCCATATAGTCCATTAAACTCATTGGTGCTGCACCGGTGCCACCATCCGCACTATCTAAAGTGATAAAATCTGGAGCGGATTCGATGCCGCGCATTTTAATTGTTTCACACAAAGTATCGATCCAGCCGTATGCACCGATTACGGCTTTAAAGCCCACGGGTTTACCGGTTACTTCACGAATATGATTCAATACATCTAATAAATCTTCTGCGGAATCAATTTCGGGATGACGGTTCGGGCTGATGGAGTCTGTGCCAACGGGTATGCCTCGAATTTGTGAAATTTCTTTGGTAACTTTTTCACCTGGTAAAATACCGCCTTTGCCTGGTTTTGCACCTTGGCTTAACTTAAGTTCAAACATCTTAACTTGTTCATGAGCAGCAATTTCTCGAAGCTTTTCGTCGCTTAAGTTTCCATCCTTATCTCGAACACCGTATTTAGCGGTACCAATCTGAAAAACAATATCTGCACCACCTTCCAAGTGGTAAGGCGATAAACCACCTTCTCCGGTATTCATCCAGCAGCCCGCCATGCGCGCACCTTTAGATAAAGCAAGTACAGCTGGTTTTGAAATAGCACCAAAGCTCATGCCTGAAATGTTGAATAGTGAGTTCGTCGTATAAGGTTGGCTTGTATTAGGGCCAATAGTTACATTACTGGTAGGAGCGGCATCTCGATCTAAAGTGGGAAATGGGCAATTTACAAATAATACCGTGCCAGTCGGTCGAAGATCGCGGGTAGAACCAAAAGCGATCGTATTGTCGACATTTTTAGCGGCTCTATATACCCAATTTCTTTCTGCACGATTAAAGGGCAGTTCTTCTCGATCCATGGCAAAGAAGTATTGACGAAAAAATTCCCCAAGAACTTCAAAGAAATAGCGAAATCGGCCGATAACAGGGAAGTTATGGCGAATTGCATGCGCCGTTTGTGATTTATCGATAATGTATAAAACCACTAAAAACAGAACCAGCAAACCTAGAGAGAATATAAATAATAAGGCTGTAATTTCAAGGAATCGTATTACAAATACGGGTAGTTCAGCCATCATAATATTTTCCTCTTAAAATAATTTTTGTGTTTGCATGTTAGGTAGAAGAAAGGGACATGACATTAAATATTACAGTGCATTGTCACTTAATTAAGAAATATATGAAATGAATTTAGATATTTTATTGACGCATGAGGCCTCGTTAGGTGTTTGGGAATTCTTCTGTGTCTATTAGTGTGTCTACAAATAACAATTTATTTAGTAGTACATATATAATTGGCAAACTACATTTTACGTAAGTTTGTAATAAAAAATTAGTATCTCGGTCTATTTAGAAATAGTTGAGCGAAGAAATTTAAAATAAAGCTTATTAGGGAGTTTTCATGAAAGCATCAGACCTTTTTGTTAAATGTTTAGAAGAAGAAAATATTGAATATATATTCGGTGTACCTGGTGAAGAAAATGCAGATTTCATGATCTCCTTAGAAGATTCTGAAAAAATAAAATTTGTGTTAACGCGTCATGAGCAAGGCGCAGCTTTTATGGCAGAAATTTATGGTCGTTTAACCGGTAATCCAGCGGCTTGTTTGGGTACCTTGGGCCCTGGTGCAACAAATTTAATTACAGGTGTTGCAGATTCAAATATGGATCGCGCGCCCATGCTTGTGTTAACGGGTCAAGGTTCAACAGAACGTTTGCATAAAGAGTCACATCAAATTATGGATGTGGTGAAAATGTTTGAGCCAGTAACCAAATGGGCGACTACAGTTTTACATCCAAATACCATTCCAGAAATTATTCGCAAAGCGGTGCGTATTGCACGTTCTGAGAAACCGGGTGCTGTGCATATTGAATTGCCCGAAGACATTGCTAAAGAAGATACCGATAGTCAACCAATTAAGCCTCAACGTTATATGCGTTCTGTCCCAGATGAGGCGGCGATCGATAATGCTTTTGAAATGATTGCGACTGCAAAACACCCCATTATTCTTGTTGGTAATGGTGTTGCACGCAAAGGTGCAAGTAATGAGTTACGTGAGTTTTGTGAGCGCACTAAGATTGGTGCAATGAGCACTTTCATGGCTAAAGGTTGTATCGATAAAGATTCTGAACAATGCTTATTCACCATTGGTTTGGGTAGTCGTGATCGAATGTCTTATCTGATTGATCAGGCAGATGTGGTGATTACATTAGGATTTGACATGGTCGAGTACCATCCAAAATTATGGAATCCAAACTGCGATAAGATAATTATTCATGCAGATTTTATGCCTTCTGAAATTGATCAAAACTATCACCCACAAATCGAATTGATTGGTGATCTTGCGCACACGCTTGAAGGATTGAATGAACGCGCTAAACAACGTGCAAAGTTTATCTACGATACGACAAAGCAACAAAAAGTACGTCAAGATATGGTGGAGGATCTGGCAGAGCATAAAGATGACGATACAGTTGATAAGATTCGACCTCAAAAAGCGATTTGGGATGCACGCCAAGTGTTAGGGCCAGATGACATCTTATTGTCTGATGTAGGGGCTCACAAGATGTGGATCGCACGATATTTTCATTGTCATCAACCGAATACTTGTCTAATTCCGAATGGATTTTGTTCGATGGGTTTTGCGTTACCTGGCGCGATTGCTGCAAACCTGGTGTATCCAGAGCGCCGTGTATTAGGTATTGCGGGTGATGCTGGCTTTTTGATGAATGTGCAAGAAATGGAAACCGCAAAACGATTAAACAGCAATATTGTTATGATGGTGTGGGAAGATAATGAATATGGTCTGATCGCATGGAAGCAGCAAGCAGAATTTGGAAAACATACCGACCTTGCATTTAATAATCCCGATTGGGAGTTATTAGCCAAGTCATTTGGTTGGAATGGCTACTATGTTAATAACAGTAAAGTTTTACAATCCACTTTAGAAACTGCATTTAATGATGGCGTGCCTAGTTTGGTAGTGGTGCCGATTGATTACCGCGAAAATATGCTGCTCACTAAGCGTCTTGGTGAACTAACATTGCCAATGTAAATTGTCTATGCAACCCGTGCTTATTTCATAAAAAACGATTACTTAACTATGGCAAATAAAAAATATTCGTTAATGCTTCATAAGCCTTCAAAAAATGCTGCAGGTGTTTTAGAAGTGCATGCTCCATTTGACCGATCGCTTATTGCAGAAGTTGAAACGGTTAATGCAGAACATATTGAGCAAGCGATGAGTGTGGCGTATGCATTATATCGTGACAAAGATAGTTGGCTGCCGCTTCATAAGAGAATAGAAATATTAGAAAAAACTGCACAACTCATGTCTCAAGAAAAAGATAGCTTGGCATTCGAGGCAGCGCAAGAAGGTGGTAAGCCATTAGTAGATTCAATCGTAGAAGTTACGCGTGCAATCGATGGCATACATTTATGCATTGAGACTCTAAAAACAGATCAAGGTGAAATCATTCCAACAGGAATGTCACCATCATCAACAAAACGAATTGCGATTACACAAAAAGAACCAATAGGGGTCGTGGTAGCGGTTAGTGCATTTAATCACCCGTTAAATTTAATTGTGCATCAAGTAGCAGCAGCTGTTGCTGCAGGTTGTCCGGTAGTGGTTAAACCTGCTGAAGACACTCCTATCTCATGTTTAAATTTCGTGAATATACTTTGGCAGGCGGGCTTGCCTAGCGAGTGGTGTCAAGCTGTTGTTCCAGAAAGTATCGCTGTAGCAGAAAAATTAGTTACCGACTCACGTGTCGGATTTTTTACTTTTATCGGTAGCGCAAAAGTCGGCTGGATGTTGCAATCAAAATTAGCACCCGGGGTGCGCAGCGCACTAGAGCATGGTGGCGCGGCACCTGTAATTATAGCGGAAGATGCAGATGTTGATAACGCCGTACAAAAACTTGGTAAGGGTGGTTTCTATCATGCGGGGCAAGTATGTGTCTCTGTGCAACGTGTATTTGCACACAAAGCACTAGCAGGTTCTTTTGCAGAACAGCTTACAGATTATGCTAAACAACAAATAGTTGGTGACCCAACGTTAGATGTAACGGATGTTGGGCCATTGATTCGTCCTGCAGAAGTTGAGCGGATAAGTGGTTGGGTGAGTGAAGCAAAAATAGAAGGTGCGCAATGTATTACCGGGGGTAATGTAATCAGCGATACCTGTTACGAATGCACTGTATTGGTAAATCCAGCATTAGATAGCAAAGTGAGCACTGCAGAAATATTTGGGCCAGTAGTATGTGTATATGAGTATGAAGATTTAGATTGGGCCATTCAACAGGCCAATGCATTGCCTTTCTCGTTCCAGGCTTCAGTATTTACAAATAATTTAGATAAGGCGATGCGCGTGTATAAACGCATCGATGCTTCAGCAGTAATGTTAAATGACCATACTGCATTTCGTATAGATGGCATGCCGTTTGCCGGTCTCAAACAATCGGGTCTAGGTGTGGGAGGAATTCCCTATACGATCGAAGATATGCAAATTAATAAAATGCTTGTAATGAATTCCCCTGAGTTATAGTTCCTTAATGTTGAATCAACATGGAAGATAAAAGTTCTGAAGCACAAGGGTATGATGTTCTCTTTAATCCTGCATTAAACAAAGGTACCGCTTTTACAAAAAAAGAAAGAGAAAAGTATAAATTACAAGGACTGCTTCCTCCCCGAGTCTCCACCCAAGATAAGCAACTTCGTCGTGCAATCGAAAACATGAGGCGAAAACACCAAGATATTGAACGCTATGTGTTTTTGTCCGCACTACAAGGCAGAAACGAACGTCTCTATTATCGTTTGATCATGGAGCACCTCGATGAAATTATGCCGTTAATTTATACGCCAACCGTAGGCGAAGCATGTAAAAAATTTGCAGCTATTTTTAGAGAATCAAAAGGTATTTACATTACCTCAGAAGATCGAGGCAATGTTGCCGAGATTTTACAGAATTGGCCAGAAAAAGATGTGCGCGTAATCGTGGTGACGGATGGTGAGCGCATTTTAGGTTTAGGGGACTTAGGTGCGAATGGCATGGGTATACCTGTAGGCAAGCTCGCGCTTTATGTGGCATGTGCTGGGATTCTGCCTAGCCAATGTTTGCCAGTTATGTTGGATGTAGGAACGAACAATCAAGAGTTATTAGACGATGATTTATATCTTGGTATAAAGCAGAGGAGATTGCATGGAGATGGATATGATTCCTTGGTGGATGAATTTGTGCAATCAGTACAAGTAACTTATCCAAAAGCATTAATTCAATTTGAAGATTTTCTTACTCCCAATGCCTACAAGATATTAAATAAATATCGAAACCAAGTTCTTTGCTTTAATGATGATATCCAAGGTACTGCAGGTGTCGCCCTAGCAGGAGTGTATGCCGCTACTCGGATATCAAAAATTGCATTTAAAGATTTACGCATCATGTTTCTAGGTGCTGGCTCTGCTGCAACTGGTATTGCGGATCTGCTTAGCTACGCATATCAAAAAGAAGGGCTCACAGAAGATGAGGCGCGAAAAAAACTATGGTTCGTGGATATTGATGGTTTGGTTGTGAAATCTCGTAATGATTTATTACCGCACAACTTGCCTTATGCGCATGAGCATCCTGCTGCAGATCTTGTATCTGCTATTAAGCAAATAAAACCGCATATGTTAATTGGTGCCACGGGTTTTCCAGGTACGTTTACACAAGAAGTTATCGAGCTTATGGCAGAACTAAATGAGCGTCCCGCGATATTTGCATTATCCAATCCAACTTCACGTGCGGAATGTTCTGCGGAGCAAGCGTATAAGTGGAGTCAGGGTCGTGCCATATTTACCAGTGGTAGTCCTTTTTCAGAAGTTAATTATCAAGGTAAAGTAATTAAGCCTGGCCAAGGTAATAATGCATATATTTTTCCAGGTATTGGTTTAGGCGCGATTGTGAGTGAAGCAGAACGCATTACAGAAGATATGTTTTTGGCTTCTGCTAAAGCTGTGGCAGAGCTTGTCAGCGAAAAGGATCTTTCCGCAGGCTC
>CAZVPJ010000007.1:0-24532 GCA_964629035.1 uncultured Thiotrichales bacterium
CTTTTTCTTACAATTTTTAAAGGGTTTATGCATAAAAATGCCTATTAACCATATACGCCTACTAACCACATAAATTAGACATGAATAAAGTATATATCAAGACACAAGGTTGTCAGATGAATGAGTATGATTCAGAGAAAATGCTGGATGTGCTTCATCATGATTGTGGTATGGAGACTACTCAGGATCCATCTGAAGCCGATGTATTGCTTTTAAATACTTGCTCGATTCGCGAAAAAGCACAAGAAAAAGTATTTTCTCAATTAGGTCAATGGAGAAAATTAAAAGAAGCTAATCCAAATTTGCTAATAGGGGTTGGTGGTTGTGTAGCAAGCCAAGAAGGTGAGGCATTATCAGCTCGCGCAAAACAAGTTGATGTCGTGTTTGGGCCACAAACTATTCATCGGTTGCCAGAATTGTTTAATCAAGCAAAGTCTAGTCGTAAAGCTGTGGTCGATATCACGTTCCCTGAGATAGAGAAATTCGACAGTTTGCCGAAGCCTAGAGCAGATGGACCTACTGCTTTTGTTTCTATAATGGAAGGATGCAGTAAGTATTGTGCGTATTGTGTAGTACCGTACACCAGAGGAGAAGAATTTAGTCGTCCCCTTGTAGACGTAATGAATGAGATTGAAGAGCTTGCAAAACAAGGTGTGCGAGAAATAACATTGCTTGGGCAGAATGTAAATGGGTATCGAGGGTTGGATGAAGATGATGATATTATAGATTTCTCATTACTTTTATATTTTGTAAGTAAGGTGGAAGGTATTGAAAGGATACGCTACACCAGTTCGCATCCAATTGAATTTTCAGATAACTTAATTAATGCATATGGAGAAATACCTGAGCTTGTAAATCATGTTCATTTGCCTGTGCAAAGTGGATCTGATCGCGTGCTAGCAGCTATGAAGCGTGGTCATACAGCATTAGAATTTAAATCAATTGTTAAAAAATTACGTAAGCAAAGACCTGATGTCAGTATCTCATCTGACTTTATAGTAGGGTTTCCTGGTGAATCCGATAAAGATTTTGAAGATACAATGAAATTTGTAGAAGAGATTGGATTCGATCAATCATTCAGTTTTATTTACAGTCGCCGACCGGGAACTCCTGCCGCCTCACTTGAGGATGATGTTCCTGCTGAAGTAAAAAAAGCCAGGTTGAAACGGTTTCAACAATTAATAAATAGTATGGCGACTCAATATTCAGAAGAAATGCTAGGTACCGATCAAGTTGTACTGGTTGAAGGATTGTCTAAAAAGTCAGATCAGGAGTATTCAGGCAGGACTGAAAATAATCGCGTGGTCAATTTTGGAGTGCCTGACAAAATTAAAGATAATGTAATTGGTATGTTTTTGCTAATCAATATTACAGAAGTATTTTCAAATTCTCTGCGAGGCACCTATCTTTCAACCATTCAATAAAGGTTTTCTGATCATTGTCTTCTGAAAACTATTCTGTAGAGGTTGTGCTTGAGCCAGCCGATAACTCTAGACTTGCGAATCTCTGTGGACCACTTAATAAGCACTTAAGCCTAATGGAGAAAAGGTTAGGTGTAGAAATTAATAATCGTGGGAATGCTTTCTCGGTCAATGGAGAAGCAAAAGTGGTTAATTCTGTGGCTGAATTACTTAAGGACTTATACGATACTACTAAAAATAGTACTTTAGAATCTTCTGATATTCATCTTTATCTCCAAGAATCTGAACTGGCAAGTATCGCTGAACAAAAGCAAAACTCGAGTCGCACGAGTGTGCATATAAAGCGAAGTGTTATTAAGCCAAGAGGTGATAATCAAGAAAAATATATATGTGCCATAGAGGAGCGTGATTTAGTATTTGGTATAGGGCCTGCAGGTACCGGCAAAACCTACTTGGCTGTTGCATGTGCAGTAGAAGCGCTAGAGCGAGATAATATACGCAAGTTGGTTTTGGTACGGCCTGCTGTAGAAGCGGGTGAACGGTTGGGATTTTTACCAGGTGATTTAGCTCAAAAAATAGATCCGTACCTTAGACCTATGTACGATGCATTATATGAGATGATGGGTTTTGAAAAAGTCAGTAAGTTGGTTGAGAAAAATGTAATAGAAATTGCTCCACTTGCTTATATGCGCGGACGAACGCTCAATGATGCTTTTATCATTTTAGATGAAGCTCAAAATACAACGGTAGAACAGATGAAAATGTTTCTTACACGTATTGGCTTTGGGTCCAAGGCGGTTGTTACGGGTGATGTGACGCAAATTGATTTACCAAATGCAAAAGAGTCTGGGCTCAAGCATGTAATGCGTGTATTGAGCGATATTGAAGAAATTTCTTTTTGTGAATTTCAAGCGCGAGATGTTGTGCGGCATCCTCTTGTAAAGAGAATCGTAAAAGCGTACGCAAAGCATATGAAAGAGTAGAAATATAAAGAGATGGCGATTCATCTGGATGTGCAAATTGCTTCAGATAGTGACGGAATACCGGATAAGGAAGGCCTTAAAAGTTGGGCAAGAGCTGTGCCTTCAATTAATCAAACATCTGCTTGCTTAAGAATAGTTGATCAGCCTGAGGCTAGAGCTCTTAATAATCAATACCGAAATATTAATAAAGCAACAAATGTTTTGTCATTTCCTGCTGAATTACATTCAGAAGTAGACATAAAATTTCTTGGTGATATCGTAATATGTGCGCCAATGGTAAGAACTGAAGCGAAACAACAAGAAAAAGAAGAAAGTGCGCATTGGGCGCATTTGTTGGTTCATGGCATTTTGCATTTACAAGGTTATGATCATGAGGATGATCAATCGGCAGATGAAATGGAGAATCTAGAGATTAAGATATTAAAAAAGTTAAATATCAAAAATCCATATTAATAAAATAGCAATGAAAATTAAAAGTGATAAGAATACTATGCAGCCAGGTATGCTTGCATCTTTAAAGTTATTCCTTAGTGGTGTTCCACAGAGCCATGAGCAAATTATTTATTTGCTTAGAAATGCTGAAAAAAAGAATATATTGAGTAGAGATATATTCGAAATGATAGAAGGTGCATTTCAAGTATCAAAAATACAAGTTAAGAATATTATGATACCTCGATCGCACATGGTGGTGGTGCGAGAAGATGCGACGCTCCAGGAGATGTTGCCTATCATAATTGATTCTGCACATTCAAGATTCCCTGTGATTGGTGATAGCCGTGATGAGGTGTTAGGTATATTGCTGGCTAAAGATTTATTAAGATTTTTTATTGAAGGTAAACAAGAAGAATTTAGTCTGGATGATGTGCTACGACCAGCAGTAGTGATACCTGAAGCTAAGCGATTAAATACGCTATTAAGTGAATTTAAGGATGGTCGTAATCATATGGCTATTGTAGTAGACGAGTACAGTAGTATTAGTGGTTTGGTCACTATTGAGGATGTGTTAGAGCAAATAGTGGGTGAAATAACAGATGAGCATGATGTAGAGGAAGGGCGGTATATATTTGAACATACTAAAGGTCATTTTGGCATTAAGGCATTAACTCCAATTGAGGATTTTAATGATTTTTTCTCGACAACCTATAGCGACAATGATTTTGAGACTTTTGGTGGTTTAGTATTAAGTAAATTCGGTCATCTGCCAAAAAAAGGTGAACAAGTAGAGTTTGATAATTTCAAAGTAGAAGTTTTGCGCGCGGATAAGCGCAGGTTACATTTGTTAAATGTTTCCCACAATCTTTAAGCAATATTAATGCAAGTCGTGTAATAGGCCAGTCGCGTAATAGAATAATCCGTTACAGTTTCAATCAAATGTCAATATTGAACATGAAAAAATTGCTGGCTGCAGTGGCGGGTGGCATCTTAGTATGCGCTTATGCGCCTTTTTCGTATTGGTGGCTTACATTTTTATGTCCCGCAATTTTATATATAGTGATCGCAGCTCAAACTGTTCGATCTTCAGCAATGCTGGGCTTTATCTTTGGCTTGTTCTTTTTTGGGTTTGGTGTGCCATGGACCTTTAATAGCATCCATGAATTTGGGCACGCACCTTTGTTTTTGAGTGCTGTGCTTGCAGGCTTGCTGGTTTTGGTTCTTGCAGTATTTCCTGCATGTGCAGCTGGCTTGACAGTTTATTTGCATAGTAATAAGCATTTTAGTTTAGCAGCTGCAATAAGTTTTGCTTGTTTGTGGGTAGGTTTTGAATGGATTCGCAGCTGGATTTTTACGGGTTTTCCATGGCTCTTGGTAGGTCATGTACATCACTCTGGTCCACTTCAAGGCGTTCTGCCAATTTTTGGATCCTATGGGGCAAGTTGGGTTGCAATTCTGTCAGGGTGTTTTGTAGCGATATTGTTTTTTGGAAAATACAAGCAGAAATCATTTGCAATAATCTCGCTGGCTGCCATTGTATTCATCTTGTTTTTCATAAATCAAATTGTATGGACACATGCAGAAGATGAAGGTCTTGATGTTGCATTGATACAAGGAAACATTTCTCAAGAAATGAAGTGGGATAGAACTCAGCATCCATTTATTATGAACAAGTATTTAGAAATGAGTAAAAACCATTTTGATGCAGATATTATTATTTGGCCAGAGACCGCAATACCAACCTATTATTCTTTAGTTAAAGATTCTTTTATACAAGAAGTGGGAAAGACGGCCTTTGAGAATAACATTGATTATCTTATTGGTGTTTTTACTTTCGACCCTAAGAATGGTCATGTGTATAACTCGGTAATGACATTAGGTAGTGAGATAGGATTTTACAGAAAAAAGCATCTTGTCCCATTTGGCGAGTATTTGCCTTTTCGTGGGTTACTTACATTTTTAGAGAAGTATATTGATTTACCTATGGCAGACATATCAAGTGGAGAAGGTCGACCATTGTTAAGGTTAAAAGGTCATCCAGTTGGGGCCTCTATTTGTTATGAAGCGGTGTATGGAAATCAAGTAATAGAAGCGATGCCAGAGGCTAAATTTCTAATTAATGTTAGTAATGATGCTTGGTTTGGAGATTCACTTGCACCTCACCAACATCTAGAAATAACACGTTCAAGGGCAGTAGAAACAGGAAGATTTCTGTTACGTGCAACCAATACAGGTATTTCTGCAATCATAGACCCTATGGGAAAAATTATAAATAAATCAGTTCAGTTTCAAGATGATGTCGTGACTGCAACAATCTATCCTTACAATGGATCCACTCATTATTCTCGTTGGGGTAATTGGAGCATCATCATTATAATTTGTACTTATCTATTTGTGCTTTGTTTGATTAGATGGTTTACTTTGAAGCACCATTAGTTTTCTATTAATTAAATAGTCTATCTTAAAAATGAAAATTTCATCATTAGTACCTGTAATATTGTCAGGTGGTTCAGGTTCAAGGTTGTGGCCGCTTTCTAGAAAATTATATCCAAAGCAATTCCTTCCACTAACAGGTGATAAAAGTTTGTATCAATCGGCTCTTGAGCGTGTGGTAGGTTTGGATGGTGTTAAAAAAGTGCTTACAATTTGTAATGACGAGCATCGATTCATGGCGGCAGAGCAATTACGCCAATTAAATATACTTTCCTCAGATATAATATTAGAGCCGGTTGGGCGCAATACTGCACCTGCAATTGCCATTGCTGCATTTCATGCTTTAAGGGATGACAAAGATGCAAATTTATTAGTGTTGCCTGCTGACCACATTCTGGGTGATATTTCTTTATTTTCTTTAGCAGTTGAGCATGCATACCAAGCAGCAAGTGATCAGTTAGTGACTTTTGGTGTAGTGCCTTCTCGTGTAGAAACAGGATATGGTTATATTAAGCATGAACGAACTCACGTAACTGATAATGCATTTTTAGTATCTGAGTTTGTTGAAAAGCCAGATTTTAAGACAGCTGAGTCGTATATAAAAAGTGGTAATTATCTTTGGAATAGTGGCATGTTTTTGTTTCGTGCAGATATGTATTTACAGGAAATTAAAAAATATCAATTCGAAGTTTATGAGGCTTGTAAGCAGGCGTATGAAGATAGTGAAAGAGATCTCGATTTTATTCGTTTAGGAGAAGAGTCTTTTTCTAAATCGCCAAACATATCGATTGATTATGCGGTGATGGAAAAAACTAAACTTGCTGCAGTTGTGCCATTAAAAAGTGGTTGGAGTGATGTTGGGTCATGGAGCGCGTTGTGGGAATCATTTGATCGTGATCAAAATAATAATGCTTCACATGGTGATGTGGTTGAAGAGGACTGTAATGGCTGTTTCATTCATGCCGGTAACCGACTGGTTGCTGCAGTAGGAATGAATGATCATGTGATTGTTGAAACATCAGATGCTGTGTTGGTGGCTCCTCGAAGCAGAGCACAAGATGTAAAAAAGATTGTTGATAGATTAAAGCAAGATAATCGCGATGAAGTGGATATCCACCCCAAGGTTTATCGTCCATGGGGAGCTTATGAAACAATTGATATCGAGGACCGATTTCAGGTAAAGCGTATTACTGTATCACCACTGCAAAAGCTATCTCTGCAAAGTCATCACCACAGAGCAGAGCATTGGATTGTTGTAAAAGGCACGGCGCGCGTCACTTGTGGCGAAAAAGAATTTTTACTTAGTGAAAATGAATCTACCTTCATTCCAATCGGAATGAAGCATCGCTTAGAAAATCCTGGGAAAATACCTCTTGAACTTATTGAAGTACAGTCTGGAACATATTTGGGTGAGGATGATATAGAGCGATATGATGATGATTATGGCCGTTAGATTTTGATTTAATAGTCTAAATATTAACGTCATCTAAGTATATGTATTGAGACAAACTTGAACTAGCTGCTATGCTAGCAAGCTTTTGATAAAGCTGATTCGTACTCCATGCAAACACCATACAACCCGCAAGAAATTGAATGTTCTGTTCAACAGCTTTGGAGCGATACAAACGCCTTTAAAGTTACTGAAGATGCTACGCAAGAAAAATTTTATTGCTTAGCCATGTTTCCCTATCCGAGTGGACGCCTGCATATGGGGCATGTGCGTAACTATACTATTGGCGATGTAATTAGTCGTTATCAACGTATGCAAGGCAAGAATGTGCTACAGCCCATGGGCTGGGATGCTTTTGGGTTGCCTGCAGAAAATGCTGCTATCAAGAATAAAGTTCCGCCTGCAAAATGGACCTATGAAAATATTGATTATATGCGAGACCAACTTAAACGCTTGGGGTTTGCATATGATTGGAGTCGTGAATTAGCTACCTGTCATCCAAAGTATTATCGTTGGGAACAATGGTTTTTTACGAAATTATTTAAAAAAGGGTTGGTGTACAAGAAAAAAGCAACGGTGAACTGGGATCCGGTTGATCAGACCGTATTGGCTAATGAGCAAGTTATTGATGGTTGTGGTTGGCGCTCAGGTGCAGTGGTTGAAAGAAAAGAAATCGAACAATGGTTCTTAAAAATCACTGCTTACGCAGATGAGCTATTGGCAGATATGGATGAGTTAGAGGGTTGGCCTGAGCAAGTCAAGGTTATGCAAAATAATTGGATAGGTCGTTCTGAAGGTGTTGAAATAAATTTTGATATTGAAGATATTGAGGGTGAGGTTAAAAATTCAATAAATGTATATACCACACGTCCCGATACATTAATGGGTGTTAGTTATGTGGCTATAGCGGCAGAGCATATGCTTGCAAAACAAGTTTCTGAGCAATCATCACAAATAGCAGATTTTATTCTTAGTTGTAAACAGATGAAAGTCTCCGAAGCAGACATGAGTACAATTGAAAAGCGTGGAATAGATACGGGATTACTGGCTATACATCCTGTTACAGGTGAAAAAATTCCAGTATGGATCGCTAATTTCGTGCTTGCAGAATATGGTTCAGGGGCAGTGATGTCTGTGCCCGCACATGATCAACGAGATTGGGAGTTTGCAACAAAATATAACTTATCAATAAAGCCTGTGATAGCTGAAGATAAAGATAATAAGTCAATAGATGTGTCTCAAGGAGCCTTTACAGAAAAAGGGTGGTTGTATAATTCTATGCAATTTAGTGGCCTTAGTTCACAGCAAGCTTTTGAAGAAATTGCAGAATATTTAGAGAGTAAGGACAAAGGTTCTAAACAAGTAAATTATCGATTGCGAGACTGGGGGGTTTCAAGGCAACGTTATTGGGGGTGTCCTATTCCAGTTATACATTGTGATAAATGTGGTTCCGTGCCAGTTCCAGAGAAAGATCTTCCTGTGCTATTGCCTGAAAATATAGATTTTGACGGCGCAAGTTCACCCTTAAATAATTTAGAAGAATTCTTGAATGTAGATTGTCCTGCCTGTGCTTTACCCGCAAAGAGAGAGACGGATACATTTGATACATTTTTTGAATCAAGCTGGTATTTTTCGCGTTACTGTAGTGTTGATAATGATGAAGTAATGTTAGATGAACGAGTAAAATATTGGATGCCTGTAGACCAGTACATTGGTGGAATAGAGCATGCAGTACTACATTTATTATATGCTAGATTTTTCAATAAACTTATGAGGGATGAAGGGTTTTATAAGTGTGATGAGCCATTTTTAAATCTATTAACACAAGGTATGGTGTTAAAGGATGGATCAAAAATGTCTAAGTCAAAAGGAAATACGGTAGATCCAGAAGAATTAATTAATAAATATGGCGCAGATACCGTGCGTTTATTTGTAATGTTTGCAGCTCCTCCTGAGCATACACTTGAATGGTCTGATGCAGCAGTAGAAGGATCATTCCGATTCATAAATAAACTATGGCGTTTAGTCGATGAATGCTCTAAAAATAATCAGGCTACCAAATCGTGTAACGCAAAGGAGTTATCGAAAGAGCAGGGTGCACTTCGTCGAAAGCTACATGAAACCATTAAAAAAGTTACGGATGATATGGGTCGGCGTCATACCTTTAATACTGCAATAGCTGCAAACATGGAGTTAGTTAATCAGTTACAAAGTTTTGAAGATACATCTGAGCAAGGCAATGTTGTGCGAAGAGAAGCGCTCGAAGCAATCGTTCTGATGTTAGCGCCTATAATCCCTCATGTGTGTCATGTGATGTGGCAAAGATTAGGAAACAAGCAAGCTATTTATGAAGTGCAATGGCCGGTAGTAGATGCAAATGCATTAAAGAAGGATGATATGGAGCTTGTTGTGCAGGTGAATGGCAAAAAGCGTGCTACGATAACATTGCCTATAGGTATCGAAAGAAATGAAATAGAAAATGCAGCTCTAAACAACGAAAATGTGAAAAAATTTACAGAAGATAAACTAATAGCAAAAGTTGTTATCGTGCCTGGTAAGCTAGTTAATGTGGTTGTTAAATAATGATGTTTAAATACATACAAGTATTTTTAGTTACAAGTATTATTTCTGGATGTGGTTTTCATTTGGCAGGTGAAGGTGTATTTGATGATGAATTAAATAACACCTACATTGAGGGTGCTGCATCAAGCCAAGAGATGGTGCGCTTATTAGAAAGAAATCTAAGGTCTAGTAACATAAATATTGTTGGTTCGAAATCTGCAACAGCGATACTACGGATAATAAATGAAGAGACTGAAAGAGTAGTGCTCTCACTAGATAACGATGGAAAGGCTCGTGAGTTTGAGCTGCATTTGAAAATTGAATTTGATGTTATGGGGTCTGATAATTCAATTTTATTGGCAAAACAAAGTATAGATTTAAATCGTGACTTTGTTTTTGATATAGATAACTTGCTTGGTACTAATGAAGAAGAGCAACAACTATTTAGTGAAATGCGTCGCGATGCTGCCAGATTAATTGTTTATAGATTACAAACGATCTAATCAAAACGATCAATTATTCTTATCGAGAATAATTTTTCCAATTGCGGCAGAATCCAATTCGCCTTCACCTTGTTCTACAAGTTTTCTTAAATATGTTTCTACCATTATAGTGCCTGGAATAGATATATTATTTTCTTCAGCACTCTTTAGTGCTATGCCAATGTCTTTGAAATGAAGCTTTGCTTTAAAGCCAGGTTTATAATTATCTTCTAGGATACGTTTGCCATGCAATTCTAGAACTTTACTGTTAGCAAAGCCGCCGAGAAGTGCTTCTCTTACCTTGCTAGGGTCAACCCCAGAAGATTGCGCTAATAAAAATGCTTCTCCCACAGCAGCAACGGTTTGTGCAGCTAAAATCTGATTACAAGCTTTGGCTACTTGTCCGGCACCATGACTACCTATATGGACAATATTTTTTCCTAATACTTGAAGCACTGGGTAGGCATAACTAAATGTATCAGAATTGCCACCAACCATAATAGATAATGTTCCTTCTATTGCACCTTGCTCCCCACCAGACACAGGTGCGTCTAGCATATCTATGTTTTTACTTTTAAGACACTTTGCGATTGATCGCGTTACCTCTGGAGAAATTGTGCTCATGTCGATAACAAGGTGATTCGCTTTAGCGCCCTCGATAAGACCATCTTTGCCCAGGATGACATCTTCAACATCAGGGCTGTCGGATACCATTGTGATACTGATATCACAATGTGCTGCCAGTTCAGAAGGAGAAGTATATTTTTGTATATTATCAGCTGTAAATGGTTGTAGTGATTTTGGGTTGCGTGCGTACAGACCTATGCTATAGCCGGCTTGTAATAAGTTGTTTGTCATGGGTTTCCCCATGATGCCTAAGCCAATTAGGCCGATTCGTTTGATGTTCATGCTGAATTTATATGTGAGTGCAGAAAAGAGTTTAGCAGATTAAGCTGGTGATTAGACAGTTTTTAAACTTCGTACTGATTAAGATTTTATTATTTAATTTGTTTCTGCGCTTTCCTGACTAGAACGGATATTGCTAATGACAGAGCTTAAAGCAAGATCAAAACGATTACTTTCGCTAATTAAACTGCTTCTTCCTGCCGACAAATCGTCCATAAAAGTTTGCAAGTCTATTTCAAAGTTATAATCTCCAGACCGGTCACTGAATACCAAGTAATTAGTTTCTATAATGGCTTTGGAGAACTTAAGCCTACGTTTTGCTCGTTCTTCACCTTGATATATCTCTAACCATACACCTGGCACGATACTCTCAGGTAAGTGTTCAGCAATATTTAGTTCAGGTTCCTCTTCGATATCATTTTCGTCAAACTCAGTTTCAGAGTCCAATTCGCCAGCCATCCCATATTGATTATCAGCCACATCGGGTTCTTGGTTCTCTTCTGCGTCATTTTCAGGTTCTGATTCAGCAGCTACTTCAGGAATAATGGTTTCATCAGATACCTCGTTTATACCTTCGCTTTTGACTTCAACCGGTTCTATAGGCTGTTCAGGAGTAGCCGGTATGTCTTCAGATTCAATCTCATTTTCTGTTTGAATTTCAATCTTAGTATCATTTTGTATGTTTGTAGAAGTAGGTGCTATGTTTTTAAACAAATGAACTACATTATTTTCATCATGAGATGATTCATTACTTACAATGCTTTGCAGTTTTGAATCTTTTTGTAAAGTGCTCTCATCTTCTTCAATTTTTCGTAAATATGTTAAATACCAAACTTCAGCTTCTTCCAAGACCTCATCAAATTCCTCGTTTCTACTTGTGAAGTATTCAAGATCAAGTCGTATATTCTTAAAAAAATCATTTGGTTGTTGAATATAATTTTTGACTTTATCTAGTGAGTGTTCATTTTGTGATATTTTAATAATTCTACGAAGTGTGCGTACCGAACTTCTCCACTCTTTTGTGGTTCTTCCATGGTTCATATAAATATATGCCATATGTGGCGCCCAACATTTCAAACAGAATTCGAGTATTTGATTTGGTGTTTCTTTGGAATGTGTAAATTTTTTAATCGTGTGAATGACAACGCGTTTTGCAGCAGATCGTTGAGACTTAAGTTTATGCTGATGCTGATGAGTATTTGCTTTCTCCTTAAGGTTGTCTAGCTTTGGTGAGAGAGTGTCTAACTGTTGAATTTCATTTAGCGCTAGTTCGAAAATCTTTATATCAGTTTCAAAACTATCTGTTATATTTCTTACTATCGTATTAAGCTTGATAAATAATTCACGATCATTTTCACCTGCTATGGTCCCAATTGATGTGAGTTTATTCAAAAGTAGCCTGGATGGATGTTTAGGGTTCTGGAAAAAAGTAAAGTCTATAAGAGCTAGTTTGATGGTGGATATTTGCAATCTTGATAATGTATCTTTCATCGGATTGCAGATAGCATCATCTTTAAGTATTAGATTGAATATATTGCTTACAAAGTCGATAACTTTCTCTTCATTATCTACTATTTCATTAGCATCCAATGCTCCTTTTTCTTGCAAGGTTCTGCGAACAGCGGTTTTAATTTGATTAGGCTTAAATATGGCATTGCTTGAAGCTTCTACTCTCTGAACACTTGATAGCGCACGCACAAATTGTCTTCTTTGTGCGGGTGATGAGTTTGTTTGAGTATTAGAGCTGTAAGGTTGTAATAGCAAACTAATCGTTATTTCGTCTAAACCCGTTTGCCCTGGGCCATAGACATCCATTGAGAATTCATCAACAATATCCGGAGTATTGTTTAATTGTTTGCTGATGTAATCTTCGTGCTCTTCATACTCTTGATTCCATCTTTCTTGTTCTATGGGTGCATAAAACTGACCTGTGCTCATGCTCATTATGGATGAATTGTATTGAGGTTCAGAATGACTAGAGTCTTGTTTGTCGTTTAATTCCTTATCTGCATTTTGGTTTGGTAAAATATTAACCTCTAATAAGAAATTATACATGGCTATATAAAAGTCATTTAAATTAGGAGCTATATTTTGATGGATTAATTTGCTAATCAATATTTTTCCATCTGCAGGTATACTTAATGGAGCAATACAATTTTGTATTAATGTATAAAATTCTTGAGGGTGAAGGCAGTTTGTATTGAAATCATGATGTGCAAGAAATGATAGTTCATCTAATTGCTCGGTTAAGTTTTTAATTACCTCTGAATGTCTAGAAAGACAATGTTCGACTAGTTGATCTATAACTAATGCAAGTTCAATTAAGTCTGTATCCATACTATGATCATCGTTATGATCATTACTGCTTGTGCGTGTTACAGTAGAGTTTGTGGTATAAAATCTAGTTTCTAACTCAACGTAAAATTCAGAAAATACAATATGTTTTCTATCAATGAAGGAATCCAATGCATGGTCTCGCATTTTTATACTGGTTTCATTGACCTGAATTCGATAGTTGTCATCTTTAGCTAAATCAAAGCTTTCATCTAAAATTGCGTTTAGAAAATTCTTTAAATTTAGATGAACGATCTCAACCACTTTATCGTAGTTGATGTGTCCCTCTTTATCTAAGATTTCTGGCTGGCTCAATTCTGACATTTTGATGCTTTTCTGGTAAATGGCTATAATTTTCTATGAAATAGTGTAGGGTATTCGGCATATACATAACGTTAATTGGCAATCGCTTAATCTAAAGCATTGTGCCGTTCATCGGCTATCGTGTACTCTATATATACTATGCACATCCCAGGTACTATCTAAGCCAAAATCTTATGCAAATTCGATTTTCACACTTACAAGACAAGCTTTCTAAATCTTCTCTTTTGCCACTGTTGGTAAGTGGAGATGAGCCATATCAACATATGCTGGCATGCGATATGTTTCGTGCCCGAGCTAAAGAGCTTGGATTTACTGAGCGAAAAATTCTAACGCTAGAAACAGGTTTTGATTGGTCTGAACTGGAGTATGAGCAAAGTAACATGTCATTGTTTGGTGAACGAACTTTGATTGATTTACGTATACCAAATGGTAAGCCTGGAGCTGCAGGCTCTAAAGCAATTGTCAATTTTATTAAAAACATGCATGAAGATATTGCGTTGTTAATCCAAGTGCCTAGGTTGGATCGCAATGGTATAAGTTCTGCTTGGGTTAGAGGGTTAGATAAAGTAGGAAACGTATTACGAGTTTGGCCGTTAAATGAAATGGAAACACGTAATTGGATACAAAAGAAACTAAAAGCACAAGGTCTTACTGCTACGGGCGATGTGGTGGCTTATATCACGCAACAAGTTGAAGGAAACTTACTTGCAGCAATGCAAGAAATAGAAAAAATTTCACTGGTTAATGATAATAATAAACTTGATATTAAAACTATTCATAGACTATTAACAAATAGTAGTCATTACTCACTTAATGAATTAATGGATGTAGTGGTTAAGGGAGATTCATCAAGAATAATTCGTATAATTTCAGGATTAAAAAGAGAGGATGTTGCACCTCCTTTGCTACTGTGGGGGCTAACCGAGCAAATTAGAAAGCTAGTTGAGAGTCAAGCTAATGTAGTCATAAAAAATAACCTGCAGCAAGATATCTTATATAAGTTGAGTACGATACATCAACAGAATACGGATGTTTGCCAGACAAATTCTGGTTCCAATATGCTTAAGCGTTCTAACTTACTTAAACAATGTGCGCGTGTCGATAGAGTCATAAAAGGTCGTGCCTTTGGTGACCCATGGCAAGAGCTATTGCAATTAAGTTTAGCCACACGAAGCGCGGTATAAGTTAAATAATATAAAATATTTATTAAGGTAGAGACTTAGTGATATGAATCAAGTAGTGAATAAGAAACAATCATCAATTAAGGAATATATAGCGTGTGTAACTCAACAGGCTATGGCCGTTCGTGCTGAGATAGCTGCAGCATCAACCTCAACAAAGAATCAAGCATTGCAATATATTTCAGATGAGCTTCTGTGTTCAAAATCAATATTGAAACAGCAAAATCAACTTGATCTGAAAGCAGGTGAACAACGTGGTTTGGACAGTGCGTTGCTTGACCGATTAGAACTAACGGATGCGCGTATAGATGCAATGGCAGAGGGTTTGGTTCAAGTTTGCACATTAACGGATCCAGTCGGCGAGACCACCGATTTAGAATCACGTCCTAGTGGTATTCAAGTTGGTAAAATGCGTGTGCCTATTGGAGTGATCTTGATAATTTATGAATCCAGGCCGAATGTAACAGCGGATGCTGCTGCGTTATGCATTAAGTCAGGTAATGTAACAATTTTGCGTGGAGGTTCCGAAGCATTACATTCTAATCAATCTATAGCTAAATGTATTCACGCAGGACTTAAGCAAGCAGGTCTATCTAAAGATATAGTGCAAGTCATTACAACTGCAGATCGTGAAGCAGTTACTGAGTTACTGCATGCAGATGGCAATATAGATATTGTCATACCGCGTGGCGGAAAAGGTTTGATTGAAAAAATCATGCAAGAATCCCGAATTCCATTAATAAAGCATTTGGACGGTGTATGTCATGTATATATACATGAAGATGCTGATGTGGAGATGGCAAGCAATATTGCCTTTAATTCTAAGGCACAGCGTTTTGGTGTTTGTAATGCAATGGAAACCTTGCTATTGGATAAGAAAATAGCCAATAAAATATTACCCGAATTACAGAAAAAATTTGCTGAAAAAAATGTTGAGCTAAGAGGCTGTGAAGAAACACAAAACATACTAAATAATATTACTAGAGCAACAGAAGATGACTGGTATGCTGAATATCTTGGGCCTGTGTTGGCAGTTAAAATTGTTGAGGACGTTTCGCAAGCTATGTTACATATAGAAAAATATGGCTCACATCATACGGACTCAATCGTTACTAATAACAAAGAAATTGCGCAGAAATTTTTGCGAGAAGTGGATTCCAGCTCGGTAATGATAAATGCTTCAACACGTTTTGCGGATGGATTTGAATATGGTCTAGGTGCTGAAATAGGAATAAGCACAGATAAATTACATGCAAGAGGCCCTGTTGGATTAGAGGGGTTAACAACCCAAAAATTTATCGTCCTGGGTGATGGAAATATCCGTCTTTAAATAAGATCTTTAATGGCTAAACATACAAATTTGAAGTGTGATAAAAATAGTATGTAATATTATGTTGGCGATTTTTACTTACATACTATGAGCAATATATGCTAGGGATATTTGGTGGAAGTTTTGATCCACCACATTTTGGCCACATAAGGTCGGTGCTGGGTCTGTTAGAAAACTTTGATTTTGAAGAGATACGCCTCATTCCTTGTGAGCTTTCGCCTCATAAGGAAAATACACATGCGAGTGCTGCGCACCGTTGGCAAATGCTGAATCTACTATGTGACAAAAATGAGAAACTGATTGCAGATGATCGAGAACTCACGCGACAGGTAGTATCTCATACGCCATCCTACACAATTGACACGCTGCTAGAACTGCGAGAAGAATATGGCGAAAAACAAGCTATTGTATTAATAATAGGGATGGATGCCTTCCTAAATTTTTGCAAATGGCATCGTTATGAAGAAATATTATCACTCTGCCATATATTATTATTGCAGCGCTCTGGTTATAGTCTTGGTGATATGCAAGAAGGCGAGTGTGAGAAAGACTATTTTGATAGAAACAGTACCAAAAATATTGAAATACTTTCAAAGCAGCCAAATGGAAAGATATTCTCAAGTGATTTAGAAGAAGTGAATGTCTCATCAACTTTGATTAGAAAAGTTATTTCTGAAGGGCAATCGCCAAAATTTATGTTACCTGGAAATATATGGAATTATATTCGCAGAAATAAACTATACAAATAAGCACATACTATGAAAAATAAAGATACTGTTGATATTGTTGTTAATGCTCTTGAAGATATGAAGGGTAATGATGTTTTGGTCATAGATATGGATGGTAAAACTGATGTATTTGATGTGATGATTATTGCTACTGGAACTTCAGATCGTCATGTAAAATCAATAGCAGATCATGTGGTGGATGAATCGAAAAGAAAAAATCTAGGCGTGTTGGGTGTAGAGCAAGAACGTTCCTGGGTGTTGGTAGATTTATATGATGTGGTAGTCCATATTATGTTGCAAGAAACCAGAGAATTTTATAGCTTAGAAAAGCTATGGGAAATTAGTACAGATCATAAAAAAGTCTCTTAGCTTATATTTTTTAGTTTGTATAATTCTCTCACTTTAAATAATTAACTTTGAGCAGAAGTGAATATCTGTATCATAGCAGTAGGTGAGAAAGCACCAACCTGGGTTGAATCAGGTGTCTCAGAATATCTTTCGCGCATGCCAAAAGAATGTAAAGTTAAATTAATAACGGTTGCTACAACAAAGCGCAGTAAAAATATTTCGATAATGCAAGCTCAAGAACGAGAGCAAACACTTCTTTTAAAAAAAACATCTAAAAATAGTTTCCGCATCGCATTAGATGAACATGGTGAAACATGGACAACTACTGCACTAGCCACAAAGCTCAATGGTTGGTTGCAAAATATACCCTCAATAACCTTGTATATAGGTGGGCCTGACGGGTTTACATCTGATTTTCTGAAGCAGGTTGACTTGGTTTGGTCTTTATCTTCATTGACGATGCCACATATGCTTGTGCGACTGGTATTGGTTGAACAGTTGTATCGTGCGTGGACGGTGATACAGGGTCATCCGTATCATCGTGAATAGTGGTCCTATGCCGCCCACATTTGATTAAATGTGTGAGCTTATCCTAGCCTCTGGGTCAAGTCGTCGACACTCATTATTGAATCAACTTAATCTGGAGTATCGTGTTGTGGCTCCAAATATGGATGAAACTGTTTTGGAAGATGAGTTAGCTACCCAATATGTTCGCAGAATAGCTATTCAAAAAGCCAATTCGGTCTACGATTCCAGTGCATCCAACAGTTCATCCAATAGGGATAAGAAAGCAGTATTAGCAGCCGATACTATAATTTCATTCCAGGGGAAAATTATTGGCAAACCCACTGATAAGCAACATGTGCAACATATCTTACAACAGTTATCTGCTGAGGAGCATGAAGTGATGACTGCGCTCTGTCTTAAGATGCGAGACTATTCAATTGAGTCAACAGTAACGACCAAGGTTAAATTCAAGCAGCTTACTAAGGCTCAAATAAATACTTATAGCCTAACTAATGAGCCTTATGACAAAGCCGGTGCGTATGCTATACAAGGTTTGGGTGCAACGTTTATAGAATATATATTAGGCAGCTATTCAAATGTAATGGGCTTGCCATTATATGAAGTTACTCGTTTATTAAATCAAGCAAAAATATTAAAAAACCATGGTATTTAAGTAAGACTAGATAGAACTAGGTACAATAAGAAATGAGTGAAGAAATTTTAATCAATGTGACACCTCAAGAGACGCGGGTTGCTATTGTTGAAAATGGTGTTCTCCAAGAAATTCAGGTTGAGCGAGTTAGTAAGCAAGGGCTGGTAGGGCACATATACAAAGGGTGTGTGAGTCGTGTAATGCCAGGTATGGATGCAGCTTTTGTTGATATAGGATTATCAAAAGCAGCTTTTATACATAGTTCAGATGTAGCCTTTTTGCCAAAAAGTTCGCGTGGTAAAAATCCACAGGCAAATCTACCGGAAGAAACTATTCTTCAGGCACCAAACGATAACATTACAAGTTTGCTTCATGAGGGACAGCAACTTTTGGTGCAAGTGGTTAAAGATCAGTTGGGTACTAAAGGTGCACGTCTGACGACAAATATAACCTTACCTTCTCGATATATGGTGTTACTACCTTATTCTCATGATGTACGTCTTTCAACACGTATCGAAGATGAGGACGAGCGTGAGCGATTAACCAACATAACGGAGAAACTTGTTAATGAATTTAGTGCTAACTGTGGTTGTATTTTACGTACAGCAGCAGAAGGTGTAAGTGAAACAGATTTAAAACGAGATTTAAAATTTTTATTAAACCTTTGGGCTACTATTGTAGAGAAGGTAAATAAAGGTTCATCCGTAGATGAAGTTTATTCTGATCTACCATTAGCTGTGCGAACGTTAAGAGATCTTTCAGTTGAAGATATAGAGGTCATTAGGATTGATTCACGTACAACATTTGGAACAGTTAAAGAATTTGCAGAAAAATTAGTTCCAGAACTTTCAGCTAGTGTGACGCGATATTCAGGAAGTCGACCTATTTTTGATCTGTACTCAATAGAGGATGAATTACAAAAAGCGCTGCATAGAAAAGTAACACTAAAATCGGGTGGCTATTTAATTTTTGATCAGACAGAAGCGATGACAACAATTGATATTAATACAGGTGGTTTTGTTGGGCATCGTAATTTAGAAGAGACTATATATAAAACTAATCTAGAGGCTGCACAAGCAATTGCTAGACAGCTTAGATTACGTAACCTTGGTGGTATTATAATCATTGATTTTATAGATATGAATGATGAAGAGCATAAACGACAAGTAATTCGTGTGTTTGAAAAATCATTGGATAGAGATCGAGCAAAAAGTCAAGTATGTGAAGTCTCTCCGCTAGGGCTGGTTGAAATGACGCGTAAGCGTACTAGAGAGAGTCTAGAGCATGTACTATGTGAGCCATGTGCAGATTGCTCGGGGCGTGGGTATATTAAAAGCGCTGAAACCGTTTGTTTTGAGCTTTTTCGAGAAATTATGCGTGAAGCAAGGCAGTATGAAACGAACGAATTGCTCGTTTTGGCGTCTCAACAAGTGGTAGATTTATTATTAGATGAGGAGTCAACGAGTTTGGCAGAGCTAGAAGACTATATCGGTAAAACAATAAAGTTACAGGTGGAATCCCTTTATTCTCAAGAGCAGTTTGACGTTGTACCACTATAACTGAACAATTCACAAAGTCTGTTTCACTCATTCGCTTATATGCTCCATAAAATATTATTAAGCAGCTGGTATTTGTTTGTTGGATGTTTGATCCTATTTGCTATCTCAATCTCTATTATTCGTGGTTATCCTTCAATATATCAACATTATCTTCCGCACATTCAGCAAAATATCTCATCTATTCTAGGTAAGAAAGTGCAAGCAGAATCAATTCAAATTGATTGGCATGGACTTGCACCACAAATTACTACTCGAAATGTATCAATATTCGAAGATGATAGTGAATATGACGTGCTTTTGAATGTGGATGAAGCTGTTATTTCTATAGATACCTATAGGAGTTTGTTGCGCAAGAAAATAACATTTAGTGAATTAACTTTTATAGGCGGTGATTTGCAACTTATACGAACTGCAGATGAAAGAGTTATTCTAAATGGTATTGATATTAGTAAAAGATTAGCTGAACGAAAAAAGTTAAAACAAAGTAATAAATTAAATATTAATTTACTGAACAGCTCAATATCGATTATTGATGAGATTCAAACCTTAGATTATCTTTTTGATCGTGTTGATATTGTGCTTGGATTTTCAGGAGATCAAATCAAAGTTTCCTCTAAATTAGTTCTTCCTGAAACATTGGGAGACACGTTTTTATTAACTGCAGACATACGTGATTTAGACAAAGGCTTCAAAAATATAAAAGGCAAACTGTATAGTAAAGGCAAAAATATTAATCTCGAGTTATTTAATGACTTTTTCCCCCAACTTCGTGTAGGGATAGATCAAGGGATTTCAGACTTTCAAATTTGGGGTGATTTAGACTCAACCAAAAAACGTTCTTTTATAGGCTACTTGAGTTTGTATGACTTAATATATAAAGAGATTGAAGAGCCGACAAAAAGTGCATTAAAAGGCGATGAGATTGTAGCGATGGATGCAAACTTTAGATTGCAAGGAGATATTAATGATTGGCAATTAGCATTAGCAGATGTGAATATAAAATCTGCAAACCATAATTGGCCGGGTAAACAGTATGAAGTAAGTTGCATGGATTGTGGTTCTCAAAAATTCAACTTTTCTGGTGCATTTGATTATATCAATACTGTCCCTTTGGTCTCGACTTTTCAGCATTTTCCATTCATAGCAGATCGATTAAATGAAGTGTTGGATAAGATCGAAATCAATGGAGTACTAGAAGCTACGCAGTTGCATGCTCAGTTCGATGATCAGGTATTACTAAAGTATGCCTATAAAGCATCCATGCAAGAAGCTAATATAAAAATACCAGCACAAGAAGTTGCAATAACTTCAATAGTAGGTGAAGTGGAAGGTGATCATAGGCAAGGAAGTATGGTGCTGGCTTGTGAAGAAATGGGTCTTGAGATAAATAAAATATTGAATCACACCATAGAAGATCAAAAGATCCAAGGCCAAGTTAATTGGCAATATAACAATGAAACTATATTGGTTGCTTTGCAAAATATAATAGTAGATTCGAATGAAATGACTGCCAGTATTCAAGGTATGTTGCAATATTCTGACAATAAGCCATATGTAGATATTCAAATACAAGTTCCAACCGCTGAAGCAGAAACGATAAAAAAATATCTTCCTTATAAGAAGATGAAACCAAAATTATCTAAATGGCTAAGTGAAAGTATTGTTTCAGGAACGTTAACCAATGGAAAATTGTTATTTCATGGTAACCCTAAGTTTTTTCCGTTTAAAAACAAACCCGGAAAAATTGAAATTATAGGCGATATAGAAAATGGTGTTTTGTCGTATCGTCCTAACTGGCCCATCGCTAGTAATATCAATGCTGACTTTAAAATCTATAACAATTATCTTGAGATCAATACAAGCCAGGGTAATATTCTTGATTCTTCAATCAATTATGCAAATGCAAAAATAAGTGATTTAAAGCTACCAAGATTAATTATCAATGGTAGTGCAGTGGGTCCGGCAAATAATATCTTAGAATATTTACAACAATCCTCGATCCTACCGGAAGATAGTAAAGTGATAGAGCATTTATCAGTAAGTGGTAATACTAAGCTTGATCTAGATCTTTCATTAACGCTAACTAAAAAACTAGAAAAACAGATTTTAGTGGGAGGAGATATAGAGTTTAAAAACACAGGTTTAAAAATAAATACTTTATCGCTCCCTTTTGTTAACTTGAATGGAAAATTAAAGTTTGATCAAGCGGGTGCTGAGGGTAATGGTTTGCGAGCAAACTTATATGGTGCACCCATTACTGCAAACGCAGTTAAAACAGATGATGGAGGCACAATGATATCAATATTGGGTGATTTTGATCTTGATGCTTATCTGTCTACTAACTATACGCATCTTAATAAATATATTAAAGGTATAGCGTCTGTTGCTGCAGAGGTTAAGGTTCCCAGGCTTGCAAAAGATAATGATGAGAAATTACTTACTGTAAATGTCAATAGTGACTTGTATGGTGCGACTACTTTACTTCCCATACCATTTAAGAAAGCATTTGATGAATCAAAAAATATTTCTATAAAGACCAAACATTCTAAAAATTTAGGGAATGAAATATTTGTAAATCTTGAAAATCAAACTTTCATGCTCGCTAATATTGAAGAAGGCTCAAAACGCATAGACAAAATGGAATTGCGTATGGGAGATCAACAGTTTGACTTGCCTCAAAATGGTATAAAAGTTTCTGGGAATGTAAATAATTTTGTTCTTTCAGAATGGCGCGAACTCATGAATTCAGAAAAAGGAAATACTCTTGAGATTAATGAGGTTGATTTATTTATTAAACATGTTGAATTAGGAGATTTAGCGATTAACAATGTCGCGTTTGATACTGTTAAAAAATCTCAATTCTGGGTAGGTGAAATAGATTCACCGGTAGCAAAAGGAAAGTTTGAATTTCCAATAGATCATCAAAGTGGAAGCATAGCGACGGCTAACTTTGATTACCTTAGATTCAACTCGAATAATTATTCAACTAAGACCTCGATTGCTAGTGATGCTACAGATTTAGATCCTCGTCGTTTACCGGCTTTGGTCATCAATACGAAATCATTTCAATATAAAGACGCAAACTTTAATGAAATTAGTCTAAAGACAAAACCCACTATAAATGGATTAGAAATAGACTCACTTCAAGGTAATGGTCGAAACTTGAATTTCTCAGCAAGTGGCAAGTGGCTAGTGGATGATAAAGACGAGCAGCTAAGCAGTTTGTCAATAAACCTAACATCTGACAATCTTCATAATGCCATGGCTGGGTTAGGGTACAGTAGCTCAGTGAATGATGGTGATGGTAGTGTTGTTGCTAACTTTGACTGGCCTAAGGCACCTTACCAATTTTCATTATCAAACGTTAGCGGTGATGCAAAGATAAGATTTAATGACGGCGCAATTTCATCGGTAGAACCGGGTGGTGCTGGGCGACTAGTCGGTCTATTTAATTTTGGAGAAATATCAAAACGTTTATCTTTAGACTTCACAGACTTTTTTTCTAAGGGGTATTCTTTTGAGAAAATACGAGGTGATTTAAAGTTTCAAAACGCCAACCTGACGACAGATAATCTAAAGATTAAGGGTCCTTCGGCAGACTTGTTGATCCAGGGTCGAACAGGTATTCAAGCCCAAGACTATGATCAGGTCGTAACGGTATCACCACACATCAGTGGTGGTTTACCATGGATAGGTTTGGCTGTAGGGGGTCCATTGGGTGCAGTAGGTGTGTTGGTAGGTGAAAAAATTGCAAAATCAATAGGTATGGATATCAATAAAGTTACCGAAGTCAAATATAGTATGACCGGCAGTTGGCAAGAGCCCATTATCGAGTCTATTTCGCAAAAGGTGGTAAGCAACAATTCTCAGCCTCAGCCACAAGGTCAACCTCAACCTCAAGGCCAACCAGCACCCGTAAACTAGCTCTAGGTTGCCTAATTTTTTGTAGATAAAAAAATGATTTTAAACGTGTAATGTGTGAGCTTTCTCTAGGTTCATTTGTTTATATCTCTACTTTAATAGACTCGCTAGGCATAAGGATATGCGATAATCATGATCAATTAAAACAACCTATATTGATTTATTTTGAGTAAAGTAGCCGCTATACAAATGGCATCCGGTCCAAAAGTAGATGCTAATCTCCGTGAGGCAGGTCGCCTTATTTCTCAAGCCGCAGAAGCCGGTGCTGAATTAGTTGTATTGCCCGAAAATTTTGCAATTATGGGTATTGAAGAAAGCGACAAAGTTGCTGTTCGTGAAAAATTAGGTGATGGACCCATACAAACCTTTTTGTCAGATCAGGCGCTACAGCATAATGTTTGGTTAGTGGGTGGTACAGTACCACTAGAATGTAGTGACCCAAATAAAATTATTGCAGCCTGTATAGTGTATGACAACGCTGGAAAATTTGTAGAGCGCTATGACAAGATTCACCTATTCGATGTTGATTTAGTCGATACAGGTGAAAATTATATTGAATCTGAAACAATTGAGTTTGGTGAGATAGCGTTAAAAGTTATTGATTCACCGTTTGGAAAAATTGGTCTAGCGGTGTGCTACGACTTGCGTTTTCCAGAGCTCTTTAGAGGCTTACTTGATTTAGGTGCAGAAATTATTGTGCTGCCTGCAGCTTTTACTGCTGCCACTGGAAAGGCGCATTGGGAAAGTTTAGTAAGAGCACGGGCGATAGAAAATTTAACCTATGTGATTGCTTCCGGTCAGGGTGGTTATCACTTAAATGGCCGTGCTACGCATGGTGATAGCATGATAGTTGATCCGTGGGGCGCTATTCTAAATAGGATTGATCATGGCGCAGGTTTTACGCTTGCAGAGTTGAACATTGAATACTTACGATCGCGACGAAAAACATTCCCATGCATTCAACACAGAAGAATGAAAT
>CAZVPJ010000008.1:0-15043 GCA_964629035.1 uncultured Thiotrichales bacterium
CTAAAAGTTTCATTTGCGAATTTTATTGCCTTCTCATCGATATCCAAACCTTCAACTGACGCTGAAAAATCAGCGAGCACATTATCGATATAACCAGTTGATGCGCCGACATCAAGAACCTTGGATTGTGAAAGCTTTTCCCCTAGATAATCTTGCAAAATAGCTACAATCGTTAGCGCTTTACGCTCACGATTACCTTTCTCAAAATATACATCACTATGTAAACTGGAGTAACCAAGTTGCGCCTTACGTTTCATATATCTTTTTACCAATATTTATTAAATTCTGGAAAAAGCATTTGACACTTGCTCTGAAAAACGCTCCCATGAATAAATTTTTGCATGGTCTTGACACTCTTTCTTATTGAAAAAGTTATTCTCTAAAGCAAGATAGTAGGTAACCTTCTCTGCCATTAAAGCATAATCACCTGCAGGTATTAAACAACCAGTCTTGTCTTTTATAACAGCATCACCCACTCCGCCCACATCAAATGCAACAGTATTCAGACCGCTTGCACCTGCTTCAGCGGCAACCATACCAAATCCTTCAATATCTGTTTTTGACTCAATCAATGGAAATATAAATAGATTTGAAGACATATAAGCTGATATTAAGTCCTCATCACTGACTCTATCAATCATCAAAACGTGATTTTCCATATTAGCAAACTCTATGCAGGATAATATTTGGCTTCGTACTGATGAATCTTTTTTTACTGCATTTGCAGCCTCTTCACCAATCACGATATAAACTACATCAGGATTACTCTCAATAATAATCGGCAGAGCATGCTGGATAAATTCTGCAACACCCTTTCGTTTTACTAGCCTGCCCACAGTAAGCAGAATTTTTTTCCCATTAAGTGAATAGTTACTTTTAAAACCGGAGTTATTATTTTCCTCCAACTCAGGTATCTCAACACCTGGGTTTATAATGGTTAATTCATTATTAAATTTCTTATCCTTTATAATATTTGAGGTGTTTTTACTGTTTGTAATAATCAAGTCTGAGGATAGAATTGCTGGGACGAAAATTTTCTTATAGATATAATTATTGGCAGCAATATCTAGTCCATGTATATACGTAACTCGTTTGGCTTTACTAAATATACCAATAATGCCAGTAATGGGAGACATCAAACCACTGGGTGCATACAGAATATCGAATTTTTCATTCAATGATGCAATGATCGACTTGTATAAACACTCGAAAAAAAACAAGAATAGATTATTAGAATTACAGCCCACAAAAGTACAGTTTTTATCAACAAACTTTTTTGACTCCATTGGCCCAATTACCGTGCATTGAAACCGGTCCGATAAAACTTGAATAGTCTTATCTGTAAGCCTCTCAATACCGCCAATTTGTGGCGGGAGATTTTTAGTGATGATTAAAATTTTCTTTGTTTTCATTCTTCAGGATAAACAATTCATCTCTTTCTAATGTTGTATTTTTGCTGCGTTAATCTGTAGCTTGTTGATTTAAAAGCACATTATCGGTCCACAAACAGAATTGTTACAGCACCCAAAGTATGATATAAAAACCTTTCAAAACAATAAGTTATAGTCTTCTAATTATCGGATATTTAGTACCGGTAAGCGAAACAAGGCCCGAAATATACTAGTTACATTAGATTTTCTTCACTAAGAACGATATCTTGCTGTCTAGTAACTAAGCCATTAAACATAGCAGATATAGTATACCAGCCAGCTCAATTAAACTTAGTTACATAAACCAGGTATTGAATACAAAACATGGCTACACCAGCATCGACAATTAGAATTAGCGGACTATCAAGACGTTTAATAAACGATGGCTATATATCTGAACAAGATGCCGCGACAGCTCAACAAGAAGCGCATGATAACGGAATAGCGCTAACTACGTACCTGGTAAATAATGAATTGGTAGATGCGAGTGATCTTGCCTATTCAGCCTCTAACGAATTTGGTATCCCGCTACTTAATATCAACGCATTAGATCTAGAATCTTTACCAAGTAATATCGTTCCAGAAAAACTTGTTCGTCAACATCATGCGTTACCTATCCAAAAGCGTGGTAATCGTCTATTTGTAGCAATATCTGACCCAATGAACTTGGCTGCATTGGATGAATTCAAATTTAATACCGGTATTACAACAGAAGCCGTACTTGTCGAAGAGGATAAACTCGCAAAAATAATTGATAAAGCACTAGAGCTTGGCGATAAATCTCTTAACATGGATGGACTCCTGGATGATGATTTAGACAACCTAGATGTAACCAGCGCAGATGATGAATTAGAAGACAGTGGCGAGTCTGACATTGATGACACCCCTATCGTACGCTTCGTGAATAAATGCTTACTGGATGCAATCAATAAGAAAGCTTCAGATATACACTTTGAGCCTTATGAAAAAGTATACCGAGTGCGGTTTAGAGTGGATGGTGTGCTAGAAGAAATTGCAAGTCCACCACAGAACTTGGCGCCCAGAATATCAGCACGCCTGAAAGTAATGTCACGCTTAGATATTTCCGAAAGACGCATCCCTCAAGACGGCCGCATTAAAATGCAGCTATCTAAAAAACGCTCTATTGATTTTCGTGTGAATACCTGTCCGACATTATTTGGTGAAAAAATCGTTCTGCGTATATTAGACCCTACCAGCGCACAACTGGGCATTGACGCGCTTGGCTATGAGGAAGATCAAAAACAACTGTATCTTAATGCGTTATCTAAACCCTATGGATTGATACTGGTAACCGGCCCAACAGGAAGCGGTAAGACCGTCTCTCTATATACAGGGCTAAATATTCTCAACACAGCAGATCGAAACATTTCAACTGCCGAAGATCCAGCTGAAATTAATATGCCTGGGGTCAACCAGGTTAATGTAAATCCAAAGGTGGGACTCACCTTCGCCTCTGCCCTGCGGGCATTCTTGCGCCAGGATCCCGATATCATAATGGTAGGTGAGATACGAGACCTTGAAACAGCAGAAATCGCCGTTAAAGCGGCACAAACGGGTCATTTAGTCCTATCGACCTTGCATACTAACGACGCTCCCCAGACACTTACTCGTCTGGCCAATATGGGTGTTCCCCCCTACAACATAGCCTCGGCTGTGAGTTTGATTATTGCCCAGCGACTAGCAAGACGTTTATGCGAACCTTGCAAAGTAGTTGATGATGTTCCAAACAAAGCACTACTCGAAGAAGGATTTTTAGAATCCGAGCTTGAAGAAATAAAAATATATAAAGCCGGAGGTTGTGATCAATGCAACAATACCGGTTATAAAGGACGAACAGGTATTTACCAGGTACTAGCTATTTCTGAGGAAATGGGAACAATGATTATGGAAAATGGAAATGCTATACAACTAGCTGAACAAGCTCAGAAAGAAGGCTATCCAGATTTACGCGCCTCGGGTTTAGAAAAAGTCCGATCCGGCATTTTAAGTCTTGAAGAACTAAACCGTGTGACAAAGGATTAACACTATGGCTACTGCTACCGCAAGCACTCCAAATGCAGTTGTTTTCGTATGGGAAGGTGTTGACCGTAAAGGTACACGCGTTAAAGGTGAAGCACAGGCTTCAAATGAAATTTTATTGAAGGCGGACTTACGTCGACAAGGCATCAACCCATTAAAGGTTAAGAAAAAACCAAAGCCTTTATTCAGTAAGGGCAAAAAAATTGATGCAAAAGATATAGCCATATTCTCAAGACAACTCGCCACAATGATGGCGGCTGGTGTACCTCTTGTACAAGCCTTTGAAATTATCGGGCGTGGTCATGAAAAACCACTAATGCAAGATCTAATATTAAATATTAAGGGTGATGTAGAATCAGGTACTGCTCTCGCCCATGCTCTAGAAAAACATCCAAAATTTTTCGATGACTTATTTTGTAATCTAGTTGATGCCGGCGAACAATCGGGTGCACTGGAAACATTGCTTGATAAAATTGCAATGTACAAAGAGAAAACTGAAGAATTAAAAGGCAAAGTTAAAAAAGCACTTTTCTATCCAACTGCAGTACTTGTGGTTGCTTTTATCGTTTCTGGTATTCTTTTGTTATTCGTAGTTCCACAATTCCAAGAGCTTTTCCAAGGCTTTGGTGCCGATTTGCCAGCGTTTACACAAATGGTTATCAATTTATCGGAATTCTTGCAAAAATATTGGTGGTTAGTCCTGCTTGGTATAGGTGGAGCAGCATTTGCATTTGTCACTGCCAAACAACGATCCCCAGCTATGCGACGAGGATTAGATAAAGCTTCCCTTAAAATTCCTGTCATTGGTGCTATTTTAGAAAAATCTGCTATCGCTAGATTTGCACGTACCTTAGCTACAATGTTTGCCGCAGGCGTACCTTTAGTCGAAGCCATGCAGTCTGTCGCGGGTGCTACAGGTAACTCCGTTTTTGAGCAAGCCACACTCCGCATGAAAGATGAGGTCGCTACCGGCACACAACTTCAGCAAAGCATGCGATCTACAAATCTTTTCCCTAATATGGTTGTGCAGATGGTTGCCATTGGTGAAGAATCTGGGTCTTTAGATGAAATGCTTAGCAAAGTAGCTGATTTTTACGAAGCTGAAGTAGATAATTTAGTAGATGGATTAAGTAGCTTATTAGAACCTCTAATTATGGCAATTTTAGGTGTAGTAGTAGGTGGTCTAGTTGTAGCCATGTATCTGCCAATCTTCAAACTCGGTGCTGTTGTATAAGGAAGTGTTTCGACATTTCCATCCAATCAACAAACATTTGATCGCCTAACTGGATATCCTAATTGGATTTCTTAGATAACACCATTCTGAATCACATCGCTAATAACGTTGTGATGCTACTAAGCTATAGCTTTATCATTGGAGCTTTTATAGGTAGCTTTCTTAATGTAGTTATTCATCGCATACCCGTTATGCTTGAACGACAATGGACGAGCGAGTGCCAAGAACTTCTTGATCCTGAAACAGCCACAACTGAATTACCTAAATATAATTTAAGTGTACCGAGATCACACTGCCCTGCTTGCAATCATCAAGTTAAAGCCATTGAAAATATCCCTATCATTAGTTACCTATTTTTAAGGGGAAAATGTAGTAATTGTGGGATTAAAATTTCTATACAATATCCTTTAATCGAATTGCTGACCGCTATTCTCACGATCGCTATCGTCTGGAAATATGGCTTTAGCACACAAGCACTTGGTGGAGTCGTTTTTACATGGTTTTTAATCGCACTCAGTGGCATTGATATAAAAACCCAACTTCTGCCCGACAACTTAACCTTGCCATTAGTTTGGTTAGGGATAGCATTCAACCTCTTTAATACCTATACCGATCTACATTCAAGTGTACTGGGTGCAATTTTTGGCTACCTAGCACTATGGCTGGTGTTTCACCTATTCAAACTCATTACCGGCAAGGAAGGCATGGGATATGGAGACTTTAAGTTACTTGCAGCCCTAGGGGCTTGGCTAGGTTGGCAAAGTCTTCCATTGGTCATCCTTCTTTCTTCAGCTGCTGGTGCAGTAATTGGAATTTTTATGATTGTCTCCAAACTACAAGAGCGCAGTCAGCCCATTCCTTTTGGCCCTTATTTAGCCATAGCAGGATGGATTGCTATGATGTACGGTGAACAACTCATTACCTTTTATCTAGATAAAATAATTTAACCAATCCATACAACTATGCTGGTAGTAGGCGTCACAGGTGGAATAGGATGCGGCAAAAGCCTTGTATCTGACCTATTTCAAGACCTCTATAACTCCCCCGTCATTGATGCAGATGTTATTTCTCGCCAGCTAACCCAGACAAGTCTAGTCCTTGAGAAGATCTCAAAGCAACTTGGACCAGAGTATCTTGATGAAAACAAGCAGCTATTACGAAAAAAACTCAGGAATGACATTTTTACCCACCCCAAAATTCGCATAACGCTTGAGAAAATACTTCATCCTCTTGTTTATAATGAAATAAGAAAAAGTCTTGATCACTTAGACTCTCCTTACTGCCTAGTTGTAATTCCATTATTATTCGAAAAAGAACGTACTGAATTTCTTGATCGCATTCTAGTCATAGACTGTACAATTGAAGAACAAATTTCACGTGTAGTAAAACGCGATCAATGCAAAGAAGAACTCGTCAAGGATATTATCGGCACACAAATTGATCGCACTAGCCGTCTAGCTTTAGCGGATGATATTATTCAAAATAGTGGTAGCATCTTAGACGTAAAAGACAAAATTGCCTTACTACATAATAAATATATAGAACTCAGCCATCAAATGAAATCAACATGAAACTTAATCATGCAACCTGATACAGAAACGACATCAGTTTCCGCTGGGACTGGTAGTGAAATTTGCTATGAACAACCATTAAATGAACGCATGCGTACATTTTTGCGTTATGAAGAACTAACGCGTCGCTTTATTTTTTTTGCTAAACAAGATAGCGCCTCTGACTCTCATGCAGCTTTACTAGCACTAATAGAAGTATTAAGCCTTGTATCTCGCGGTGATCTTAAGCAAGAATTATTAAAAGAATTAAAACGTCAAATTGATACACTGGAGCAACTTGCTAACAAACCCAAGCTAAACACAAATAAATTAACAGAAATCTTAACCAAGCATAAGAATATATTTGACCGCTTGCATACTGTTCGCGGCCAAATTGGTAACCACTTAAAAGAAAATGACTTTATAAATAGCATTAAACAACGTGCTGTAATCCCTGGTGGCACCTGTGATTTTGATTTGCCCGAGTACCATCATTGGCTTGAGCTAAAATTCAATCACCGTACTAAAGACCTACTTGAATGGATCGCACCCTTTGAGATTGTGGAAGAAAGTGTAAACCAAGCGCTACACTTAATTAGAGAAAGCACTCAATACACTAATCAAACAGCTACTAACGGCTTTTATGACCAAAACCTAGACCCAAATGCGCCTAATCAATTAATTCGTATCGCAATCAATAGAAAAGATAATTTTTTCCCTGAGTGCAGTGCAGGCAAACACCGTTTTTCTATTCGTTTTTTATCACAAGACAACCCTAATGTTACCCCCAAGCAAGCTGGGTTAAATATTAGCTTTAAACTTGCTTGTTGCACTTTTTAATCATGATTTCCCCATAGCCCTCGAATAGCAGCAATACCTTGCCCACCATTCTTGATACAAGTATCTTCATCTTGAACACCCAAGCCACCAACTGCGAAAACGGGTATTAAAGATGCTTTTGTTAGCTCAGAAAAAGCGCCCCACCCCATCCCCACACTAGTTTCAACAGTGCTTTTTTCTATAACAGGCCCTAAAATTATATAATCTAATTCAAGTTCATTCGCATGCTCGATCTCTTGCAGGTTATGGCATGATGCGCCTACTATGCTCTGACCAGTACATGGTTTTTTTGAAGCCTCAAGCAATCTATAACTCGTTAAATGAATATTTGCATTACTAATCTGATCAAGAATTCCAATTTCTCTATTTAAGACCAATACCACATCATGTTTTTTACATAGTTCAGTACATTTTTTGGCAAGCTTTACAAAGTCTGACTCATCAAGTTCATGTGACCGGAGCTGTATAATTTGAATATTTTCTCTACACAGAACTTTCTCAAAACGTTTCAAAAAATTATCGGGATCTGTAGAGTAGTTAGGCGTGATTGGAAATATATTGGGTAACTGCAATGCACGCAGTACACCAAAATTAGCAGCTGGAAAGTCAGTAACTTTTAATGATACAACCTTCTTCCAAAATAATTCTTGCCCTTCTCGGGCTTTCACATTCCCTGTAAATTCATCAACTAAAAATACATTTAGCAAAATGTCCCGATCATCATAAGAATATGGTATTTGAATTAATGGAGTAAACGCTGATACAGAAATACCCACTTCCTCCAATAGCTCACGTCGTAATGCGTTTTCAGCTGACTCTTGTTTTTCTACTTTGCCTCCAGGGAATTCTAACAAACCACCTAAATGAGTACCCGCCGGCCTTCTACTTAGTAAGCATTCTTGTTGATTATTAAATACAATACCTACTACAACATGAATATAGTTTTTATCTGAGTTTGTACTCATTAGCAGATAACCAATAAATCAAAATAATAAGTCTAAAATTTGAGATACTATGTGCGGTACTCTGCATTGATTTTTACATACTCATGCGAAAGATCAGTAGTCCATATTGTTATATTAGAACTACCCGCTCCAAGCTGTAATCGATATTCTATTTCTTCTTTCTGCATCTCTTTTTGACCACGCTGCTCATCATAATTTTCAGACTTTTCACCACGCTCAATTACTTTTAAATCATTGATCAATAGAGAAATATTATTTATATCTATGGGTTCTTCAGTAGCTCTACCTGCAGCGGCAAGAATTCTTCCCCAATTTGGATCACTGGCAAATGCTGCTGTTTTTACGAGTGGAGAATGCGCGATCGCAAAAGCCATTTCACGTGCCATTGCAAAACTTTTTGCACCTTCAACAACAATAGAAATATATTTTGTTACACCTTCACCATCTCGGATGATAGCCTGAGCAAGCTTTAGAAAAATAGAATTCAATGAATCGATAAAACTATTTTTAGCTTGTTCTGATAGACTATTAAATTCCAGATTAGATGCGCCAGTTGCCACTAATACACATGAGTCATTTGTAGAAGTATCACCATCTACTGTTATGCGGTGAAATGATTGTTCAACAGCTTGCTGTATCATTTCATTTAATACTTGCTCATCGATCATTAGATCCGTAGCAACGTATGCAAGCATAGTGGCCATATCAGGTCTAATCATGCCTGATCCTTTAGCGATACCTGTAATTGAAACGATTTGATCATCTAACTTTAGCTGCTCGGAAAATCCTTTTGCAACGGTATCAGTTGTCATAATTGCACTGGCAGCATTTAACCAAGCATCTTCCCTAAGGTTACTCAATAGCGCTGGCATCGCACTTTCAATCTTTTCTACAGGAAGCGATTCTCCAATAACACCAGTTGAAAAAGGTAAAACTTCTGAAACTTTGCATTTGGTATTTTCCGCAACGGAAGTGCAGGTGCGCTTCGCATCTGAAAGACCTTGACAACCTTGCCCTGCATTAGCATTACCTGAATTAATTAATAAATATTTTGGCTTAGATATCTTTAAATGTGATCGGGTAATTTCAACTGGTGCCGCACAAAACTGGTTTTTAGTCAGCATTACGGCTGTCGAAGCATTTTCCGACAACTCCAACAACACAAGATCGTCCCTGTCTTGATATCTAATACCTGCAGATAAGGTAGAAACCTTAACGCCCGCTATTGGCAAAAGCTTAGTTGGTGGTTGTAATGAGATCGCCATAATCAAGAATAACTTTTTTCACCGGCAGCGTAAAAAAATAGTTTTCTAGCAAATAAATAGTAGTACTTAGGTTAACTTGCCATGACATTGTTTAAATTTCTTACCAGACCCACAATGACACGGGTCATTACGCCCCAGTTTCTTATCTGATCGCTTATAAGGTGCTTGCTTGGCTTGAGCTTCTGCAGCAGGCGGCATGGCTTGTTGCTGCGCTTGTTCAGGGTTTAAGACATCATCCGCTTGGGCATGCTGGAATTGAATATTTTCAGGAACTTGCTGAGCAGCTTCCATAGCCTTAATTTCCTCTAAAGTCGGTAGCTCAACTCTAGAAATTAAGGAAATAGTTTCGCTTTTTATCTGCTCAAGCATTTCTTGAAACATGGTAAAAGCTTCTCGCTTATATTCTTGTTTTGGATTTTTCTGTGCATAGCCACGTAGGCCAATCCCTTGCCGTAAATAATCCATCGCGGCAAGATGTTCCTTCCAGCGATTATCCAATACTTTCAACATCATATCTTTCTCAAGCCTGCGCATTACTTCTGCGCCGACCCGATCTTGCTTCTCTTCAAATAGTTTTTCTACACGCTGATGAATCCTTTCCCGTATCTCATCCTCAGCAACCCGGTCATCATCATCAAGCCATTGCTGTATGGGAAAGGTTAATCCAAAGTCCGTTTTAAAAGCGTTGGTTAAGCCCTCAATATCCCATTGCTCATCCATACTACCTGCAGGCAAGTGCACACTAATAGAAGCCTCCACCACATCTTCTCGTATAGCTGATAAATTCTCGGATATATCTTCCTCCAGCATTAAATCACGTCTCTGTTCATAGACCACTTTTCGTTGGTCATTCGCTACGTCATCATATTCAAGAAGATTCTTACGAATATCAAAGTTATGTGCCTCTACTTTGCGTTGAGCATTTTCAATCGCTTTGGATACCCACGGATGCTCGATCGACTCACCTTCCTGCATCCCTAGTTTCTGCATCAAACCTCGAACCTTATCAGATGCAAAAATTCTCATTAAATTATCTTCCATAGAAAGATAAAAACGTGTCGAGCCTGCATCACCCTGACGCCCAGAACGACCCCGTAATTGATTATCAATACGACGAGACTCATGTCGCTCTGTACCTATTATATGCAAGCCACCCGACTCAAGTACCGCATCATGACGCTCTTGCCATGCTGATTTTACAGCTTCAGCTCTATCCGCATCTTCAAGCTGTTGGAGCTCGGCATCTAGACTGCCACCTAATACGATATCGGTTCCACGACCTGCCATATTTGTTGCAATCGTCACCTTACCCGCCATACCTGCCTGGGTGATGATTTGTGATTCTTTTTCATGCTGTTTCGCGTTCAACACTTGATGTTCAATTTTTGACTTAGAAAGAACATTTGAAATTAGCTCCGAAGATTCTATGGAAGTGGTACCTACCAACACAGGTTGTCCACGCTGCACGCAATCTTTTATATCTTCAATAATGGCTTCATATTTTTCATCTAAGGTTAAATAGACCAAATCACCCATGTCATTACGAACCATGTCTCTATGTGTAGGTATGACAACAACTTCCAACCCATAGATCGATTGAAATTCAAAAGCTTCAGTATCTGCCGTTCCAGTCATACCAGAAAGCTTATTGTAGAGACGAAAATAATTTTGAAATGTAATGGAAGCCAAGGTTTGATTTTCATTCTGAATTTTCATTCCTTCTTTAGCTTCAACCGCTTGGTGCAAGCCATCAGACCAACGTCGCCCGGGCATCGTACGACCCGTGAATTCATCTACAATGACAACTTGTCCTTCTTGTAGAATATAATCAACATCTTTTTGGAATAAAGTATGCGCACGTAACGCTGCGTTCACGTGATGCAACAAGCTTATGTTGCTAGTGTCATACAATGTTTCACCATCACCCAACAAATTCTGTCCTGCCAACAAGTCCTCAATATGCTGATGACCCTCTTCTGTAAGATGGATTTGCCTACTTTTTTCATCAATACTGTAATCACCTGGCCCATCTTCTTCTTCCTGCACCACTAACTTTGGAACCAGTTTATTGATGGCTATGTACATTTCAGAATGTTCACCACTAGGTCCAGAAATAATCAATGGTGTTCTGGCTTCATCAATTAAAATAGAGTCGACTTCATCCACTACAGCGAAATTCAATTCACGCTGCACACAACCCTCAATTGAGAACTCCATATTGTCGCGCAAGTAATCAAACCCAAATTCGTTATTAGTCCCATAAGTAATATCTGCTGCGTAGGCTTGTTTCTTTTCTTCATGCATCATACCGCCTGTTACAACACCCACACTCAATCCAAGAAACTGATAAACCTGACCCATCCACTCCGCATCACGTTTAGCCAAATAATCATTAACGGTCACAACATGCGCACCCTTCCCTGAGAGAGCATTCAAATAAACAGGCAAGGTAGCTACTAACGTTTTACCTTCACCTGTGCGCATCTCGGAAATTTTACCGTCGTTCAAAACCATGCCACCGATAAGTTGCACATCAAAATGACGCATACCAAGCACGCGTCTTGCCGCTTCTCGCACGGTTGCAAATGCATCAGGAAGAATCTCATCTAATGTTGTTCCAGCCTCTAATAGCTTGCGGAATTCTGTAGTTTTATCTTTTAACTCATCATCACTTAGCGATTTATAGGATGCTTCCAAGTCGTTAGTTCTTTTAACAGCTTTAGCATATTGACCCACTAGTCGCTGGTTGCGACTGCCAAACAACTTATTTGTAACCTTTCGAAACATATTTATAGTGCGTAATTATTAATTAATGAGAATAAGTGAGTAGACTAACCTTGCTTAGTCGATATGCTATTCAACATATAGCCAGGGTATAACCAGGTCTAGAACAAAAGACCGATCTACCCTTACAAGTATTAGAATGAATAATAGTAAATTTTAACAAAGAAATAGCTCTGGAATATTGCTCTGTAATTATGCTTTTGCATAACGACAGGATTATACACTAGCTACAAAGTAAATTGAGCAGCATAAAGGAGTCTTATCGGCTGCTTTTTTAAATTAGATGACTCTAGGTGATGATTCTAGATAGCCTGTTATTCAACGAACTTCATTGGATCAATACGTACACCATCCTTGATCACTTCAAAGTGCACATGCGGGCCTGTTGACCGGCCCGTACTGCCAAGTTTTGCAATCACTTGACCTCGCTTGATCGCTTCACCCACTTGCACGTGGATCATTTGATTATGTCCATAACGGGTAACATAGCCATTCCCATGGTCGATCTCGACTAAATAACCATACGCGCCTTTATTCGCAGCAAAAGTAACTACCCCTCCTGCCACAGAGACCACGTCATTGCCTGCTTTTCCTGCAAAATCTACCCCTCTATGGGTTTCTGTTTTGCCGCTGAATGGACTTGTGCGCTTACCAAAATACGATGATATCCAACCATGAATTACTGGCCGACCTTGTGGACGGGTTTCCTGTTCTAATTTTTCATCTATGAGTAAATCATTAAGTACACGCAATTGGTGCTCACGATTTAGTATTTCGTTATTTAGTCTTGCAAGTACCGCGTCAATTTCCATATCCACATCAGCAGCTGATTCATTAGAGGCATTAGGACCACCTACACCAGGAATTGAATCAAAACTGAATTCATCTGCTTCAAGCCCCGCCATACTCACCAACATATTTCCCAACGCATCAATACGATTGATATGCGCCTGCAATAATCCCACTTTAGTTGTCAAAGCATCGACATGTGTTTCGCTCTCTCGCTTAGCAATATTCAACTGCTCTTTCTGAGCAGTAACATCTTCTTTCCACTCGCTTAAGATTGTTTTGTGGCCAATTGAAATTCCTAACAAATAACCTCCACCCAGCAACAATGCAGAAAGCGCTATCAAACCCAGAAAAACTCCAATTCTATTGAAACTAAATCCATGCGAGGAATTCGCATAAATATGATTTGTTTGCGGACGCGGGAAAATGATAATGTTCATCTAAATTCTTTTATACTTATTATTTAAAGTCCTTGTTGGTGTATGAATACATTCCATGTATAAAACAACCTAATGCAAAAAAAAATCGCTTCTTACATCAGCCTAGACCTGCAAAAAAAGGCAAAATTATTGCATAGACTCACATTGAGTTTAAAAATGCTGCTGCCTGAAGACCTAGCCAGTCACTGTTGGGTAGCCGGTATCGATGACCGCACGCTTACGATTGTCACTGATGATCCTAATCGTGCGAGTATAATTCGATTTCAGCAACGTGAAATATTGAAGCAACTGAATCAAGAACTAAGTCTTACTGTAAAGGAATACTTGAATCAAATAAAGGTTAAAATAGGCAACGTAATCAATGGTGTAAATACTACGACAAAAGTAGAATTTTTAACCCAAAATAGCGCTAGACACATCCAGCAATGCGCCAAAAGTATCAAGGACATAGAGCTTCAAAAAGCCATGCATCAGCTCGCTAAGCGTGGCATGAGCGACAAAGAAAAATAATTTGAATCCAAAAACCACTAAAGACAAATGGTTTTTGATTTACTGGGTGCGGATTTAGCTAAATACTATCGATCTATGGATAGGGGCTTGGGATACGAGCTTGCGCTAATACGGATTACGAGCTTGCGCTAATAGGACGACTATAGAAAATAGGCACATTTTCTTCATCATCTTCAAATGTCACTTCTTCCCAAGCATCTGTGACCGTAACCAACTTGCGTAGTAATTTATTGTTGAGTGCATGACCTGATTTATGACCACTGAATGCACCAATTAAGCTATGTCCTAACAAATACAAATCACCAATCGCATCTAGAATTTTGTGCTTAACAAATTCATCTTCATATCGCAGGCCGTCTTCATTCAGAATACGGTGTTCGTCAACCGCAATCGAGTTATCTAAGCTACCACCCAATGCAAGATTTTGAGAACGTAAGGTCTCGAAATCACGCATGAATCCAAAAGTACGTGAACGTGATACCTCTTTAACAAATGATGTAGTAGAAAAATCGAGCTCAGCTTTTTGTGGCCCTGCCTTGAATACCGGATGGTCGAAATCGATTGTGAAACCAACTTTAAACCCATCAAATGGATCAAATCTTGCCCACTTATCACCTTCTTTGATCTCAACCGCTTTAATGATACGAATAAACTTCTTTGGAGCATTTTGCTCTATGATTCCTGCAGATTGGACTAGGAACACAAAAGGACCTGCGCTGCCGTCCATGATAGGTACTTCTGGTGCACTAACATCAACATAAGCATTATCAATGCCAAGCCCCGCGATCGCAGAAAGAAGATGTTCTACGGTTGAGATACGCACTTCACCTGACACCAATGTGGTTGACAGGCTGGTATCTCCAACATTTTCAGGACTCGCTTTAATCTCTACAGGTGGATCAAGGTCTATACGCCTAAATACAATTCCCGTTTGTGCAGGTGCGGGTCGCAAGGTCAAGTAGACCTTTTTCCCAGTATGTAAACCCACGCCTGTTGCGCGTATTACATTTTTTAGCGTTCTTTGTTTTATCACAGACCATAGATCCTATTAGATCGTATCGTGTAAATGGACACCCCTATATGGATGCACGAACTCAATCAAATGGTATCTATAGTACTTAGCACCTATGACACCATTTAATTAGTAAACTATTATTACATAATTCCTACAATTTCGTCGCCTATACCTTCAGCAT
>CAZVPJ010000008.1:15143-24003 GCA_964629035.1 uncultured Thiotrichales bacterium
TCCATTAACTCAGGACATTATCTCAAACCAATAACAAATCCACTCATTGATTCTATCAAGCGGAATATCAATGCATCGTTAATCTGCTTGGCGTCGCAAAAAAGCTGGAATGTCCAGGTAATCCAAGTCGTAGTCATCTTCCTTTCCCTTCTCAACAGGCTTTGCACGATTCTCGGTACGTATCGCGACCGGTGCTTCTAAGCCATCCTCCATGCCAGCTACAGCAGGATCTTCAATCACTACCTTAGGCTTGGTCTCAACCAACTTAACTGCTGGTCTTACTGGCATTGAAACTTTGGGAGAACCGATCCCTGTAGCCACTAAGGTTACGCGCAAATCATCCGCCATCGATTCATCGATCACCGTTCCTACAACCACCGTAGCATCTTCAGAAGCCAAGCCCTTAATATGATTACCTACCTCTTCAAACTCACCAATAGAAAGACTGCTACTCGCAGTAACATTAACCAATATACCTTTTGCACCGGAAATATTTATATCTTCAAGCAATGGACTTGAGATTGCAGATTCAGCCGCCTCACGCGCTCGCTCCGTGCCTACAGACAAACCTGACCCCATCATAGCCATTCCCATTTCAGACATTACGGTTCGCACATCCGCAAAGTCGACATTAATTAGACCAGGACACGTAATTAATTCTGCAATGCCTTGCACTGCTCCATGCAATACATCATTTGCAGACTTAAAGGCATCCAATAAATTTGTATCTTTACCTAACACTGTTAGTAATTTTTCATTGGGAATAGTAATTAAAGAATCTACATGCTTACTAAGTTCTTCAATACCAGTATCGGCAATTTGCATTCGCTTACCACCTTCAAATGGAAACGGTTTGGTCACTACTGCAACCGTCAGTATTCCTAGCTCTTTGGCAACTTCAGCCACAACCGGTGCAGCACCCGTTCCGGTGCCACCACCCATACCGGCAGTGATAAACAACATATCAGCTCCGGCAATAACATCATGAATACGATCACGGTCTTCTATAGCTGCTTCACGACCCACAACAGGATTTGCACCAGCACCCAAGCCTTTAGTAATTTCACTACCTAACTGCATTACCGTTTTAGCATTAGTATTTTTCAATGCTTGTGAGTCGGTGTTTGCACAAACAAAATCCACGCCTTCGATCGCGGAATTAACCATATGCTGCACAGCATTACCGCCACCGCCGCCAACACCAATTACCTTTATCACCGCGCTTTGACTATACGCATCCATTAATTCAAACATGATATTTCTCCTCTAGTTACATGCTAAAAACTTAATACAATAAAAAAAACACTTATAGAGTTTTAAAAACTCCCCTGAAACCAATTCCTCATCCTTCTAAACGTATTACTCATTCCTGATTCATTAAATATTGAAGCCTCACCTATCCGTTGATTCTTATGCCCAAATAAAAGCAAACCCACTCCTGTTGCATGTATAGGATTTCGCACAACATCAACAAGTCCAGTTACATGTTGAGGTAAGCCCAAACGTACAGGCATATGGAACACTTCTTCTGCCAAATCCACTACACCCTCCATTTTTGAACTACCACCGGTAAGCACTACACCCGCAGCCACCAAATCCTCAAAACCACTGCGCCGCAATTCAGCGTGCACCAGTGTTAGCAACTCTTCATAACGAGGCTCAACCACTTCAGCAAGCGTCTGCCTAGACAACCTCCTTGGCTCTCGATCACCAACGCTTGGCACCTCTATGGTGTCATCAGGATTTGCTAACTGTCGCAATGCACAAGCGTATTTAATTTTAATCTCTTCAGCATATTGAGTAGGCGTACGCATCGCGACTGCAATATCATTCGTGACCTGATCACCTGCTATAGGAATAACCGCTGTATGTTTTATTGCACCTTCCGTAAATACCGCAACATCCGTTGTGCCACCCCCAATGTCTACCAGACAAATACCCAGTTCTTTTTCATCATCCGTTAGCACTGAATAACTTGAAGCTAATTGTTCTAAAATAATATCATCAACCTCCAACCCGCAACGCCGCACACATTTAATGATATTTTGTGCAGCACTCTCGGCACCTGTCACTAAATGCACTTTTGCCTCCAGCCGAACACCTGACATCCCTACCGGTTCACGAATACCTTCTTGTTGATCGATTACAAATTCCTGCGGCATCACATGCAGGACGCGTTGATCAGCAGGGATAGCAACGGCTCTCGCTGCATCAATAACCCTTTCGACATCTCCAGACGAAACTTCACGATCTTTAATTGCAACAATGCCATGCGAGTTCATGCTGCGTATGTGGCTCCCCGCTATACCCGCGTAGACGGAATGTATTTGGCAACCCGCCATTAACTCCGCTTCTTCAACGCAGCGTTGAATAGACTGCACCGTAGATTCAATATTAACCACCACGCCCTTCTTGAGGCCACGCGAAGGATGGGAACCAATACCGATAATTTCTAACTGATTTTCTTCATTAACCTCACCCACAATTGCAGTAATCTTCGAAGTGCCAATATCGAGCCCTACGATCATGCTTTTATCAACTTTGCGACTCATAAATTAGATTCCATTTCCAGGTGTTGACCAAAATTTTGGGCTAAATTGTGAGCTAAATTTTGTGCAAACTGAGCGCTCTTCCATTCAACCGCTAAGCCATTGGTATATCGTAGGTCTACTTTTTTAACTTCATTAAGATTTTTTGCAAGATATTGATCATGAGCGGTAATAAAACGATTTATTTTTTCAGCCACATCTCCATGACCTATCGAAATAACCAAACCATTCGTTAGCACAAGAACTTTTGATTGGCGTTCATCCTCAAACATACCTTGTAGTTGCAAACCAAGTGGCTTCAGCTGTTGCATACTATTTTCAAATGTACGTGCCAATTCTTTTGCCCTAACCTCTTCACCATAAAGCATCGGCAATGTCTTGTAAGGTTCAATGTCATTCGAGTCATTAGGAAAAAATAAGTCTCCATATGTGTTCATAAGGCCCGCATCACCCCAACGAGCGATTGGATCATGCTGTAAAATTTTCACACTTAAAGTATCTGGCCAAGATCTCTGCACAGACGCTTGATTTACCCAAGTTAGCTTTACCAGCTCTTTTTCAAGATGTTCCATTCGTACACGCAGAAAACCACCAGCAGAGTGAGCACTAATAATACTTTTTAATGCATTCTGATCTACTGCATCAACCTTGCCAGTTACATTAACATTCTTTATCGCTGGCCAGGCTGCCACTGCGAAGTGATTATTCCTAACATAAGTAGAAAAGTACACAATGATTGTTAATAACATGATGACTACAATAACATCATAGGCATCGCGTTTAGAAAACGACTGCACAGTAATTTTCTTACGCTTAGTCGCGCTGCTTCTTTTTTTGTTGCGTAAACTTTTAATAGACTTTTTATTCTTTAAAGTTTTCATACAGCACCACGTATACCAGAAGTTTCTCTAACTGATACTTCAGACAAAGCTTCACAATCTTCTTTAAATGCCATCTCTAAAATTTTAATAACTAACTCATTAAAACCAATGCCACTCGACTTAGCTGCCATCGGAACTAGACTGTGATCCGTCATTCCAGGAACAGTATTAACCTCGAGAAACCATGGCTTTGAATACTTATCCAACATCACATCGACACGACCCCACCCTGTAGCTTCTGTCGCAGTGAATGCACGAACTGCCAGGAGTTGAATTTCTTTCTCTAGTGATTCCGATAAACCACAAGGACAATGATATTGAGTGTCATTCGCTTGATACTTAGCATCAAAATCATAAAATGTGTGAGGTGTTTCCAGACGAATTACAGGCAAAGCCATTTCATCTAATATGGCAACGGTATATTCCTTCCCCTCCACCCATTGCTCAGCAATCACTGTTTCTTCAAATTGGTGTGCACTCGCCCATGCCGAGGCAATTTCCGCCTTATTGTTGACTTTCGTCATACCTATGCTTGAGCCTTGTGAGACGGGCTTGAATATCATTGGCAAACCAAGATCTGCAATAAGCTCCTCCTCGTTAATAGCTTCGCTCAACACACGATATTTTGGGGTCGGGATTCCAGAACCATTCCAAATCCTCTTAGTCATCAGCTTATTCATACAAATACTTGAGGCCATTACACCACTACCGGTATAAGGCATACCAATCACTTCCAAACCACCCTGTATACATCCATCTTCACCAAGAGGCCCATGCAGCGCAACAAAAGCACAATCATAGTTTTCATTTTGTAATATCTTAAAAACATCCACTGAAACATCAATCGCATGTGCATTCACTCCACACTTATTTAATGCATTGAGTATTGCAGCACCACTTTTTAATGAAATTTCTCGCTCAGCTGACGAGCCTCCCATTAACACGGCAACCTTTCCGAATCGTTGAATAATATCTGTATCAGACATTAGCTGGTCTCACCTATAATTTTTACTTCTGGAAACAATGAAACACCGTATTCATGTTCAACCGTTTTACGCACTTCAATTATTAATGTTTCAATATCGTTAGCGGTTGCATCACCAATATTGATTATGAAATTTGCATGCTTTTTCGATATTTGAGCACCACCAACCACCTTCCCCTTCAGTCCGCATACTTCAATCAACCGAGCAGCATGATCATTTTCAGGATTTCTAAATACAGAACCACAACTTTTACTACCCACCGGTTGTGATGCATTTCGTTTATCTAGCAACTCACGAATTTTTAGCTTTGCTTGCTCACCATCACCGGACTCAAGCTTAAATGTAGCGGCAATAAACCATTCCTCATTACTACCCTTAACGGTTCGATAGCCAATATCAAATTCGTTTGGTGTACGGATATGAAGCTTGCCTTTGCGATCGATCGTCTCTACCTCAGAAACATAACTCCAGGTTTCTCCCCCGTACGCTCCAGAGTTCATCGCTAGTGCGCCACCTACCATGCCTGGAATTCCAGCAAGAAACTCAATGCCAACCAGGTTATGATCCGCGCTAAAGCGTGCCAATTTTGCACATGACACCCCTAACTCTGCACGAATAGAATTGCTTGCACGTTTTCCCAATGCATTAATACAGCCTTGTATAGCTATCACAACACCACGAACACCCCCATCACGCACCAGCACATTAGTCCCTCTACCCAACCATGTAATTGGCACCGATGCATCTAACGTTTGCATATAATTTTGCAAATCCGTTAAATCTTCTGGTTGAAAAACAATTTCAGCTTCGCCGCCCACTTTCCAGCTAGTAAATCGTGCTAACGAAATATTAGACTCAAGCTTGCCACGAATTTTGTTGTTTAGTTGTTTCACCATGACCGCACTCATTAGCTACTCACCGCAAACGATTCATACAAAGCTGGAGCTATTCCACCTACACTGCCAGCACCTAATGTTAGCAATACATCACTATCTTCAATTACATGTTCAAGTGTTGCTTGAATTTCTGATAGGTCTTTAACCAATATTGGATCCAGTTTGCCGCGTGTGCGTAGAGTACGACACAAAGCCGCACTATCTGCCCCAGCAATAGGTTCTTCATTCGCAGCATATACTTCACACAACATCAACGCGTCTGCATCATTTAATACACGCACAAAATCGTCAAACAAGTCTCGCGTTCTGGAGTAGCGATGTGGTTGGAAAAGCACTACCAATCTTTGTTCAGGATACGCTTCACGAGCCGCTTTAATGGTTGCTGCCATCTCAGTGGGGTGATGGCCATAGTCGTCAACTAATTGGATGTTTTTGCCATCAATATTGATATTTGAATACACTTGGAACCTTCTTGCAATGCCCTCGAAGTTGGAAAAAGCTTCTTGGATATATTTTTCATCGACTTCTAACTGCAATGCGACAATGGCTGCAGCCACCGCATTCTGCACATTATGAATCCCTGGTAAATTTAATGTGAAACGAATTGGAGAATTATTTCCAGGCCGCATTAAACCAAACTTTGCTTGTGTCCCTACCATGTCAACATCGACAATTTGATAATCTGCATCTTCTTCAAACCCGTAGGTTACGTACGGACGATAAATTTTAGGCAGTAATGACTTCACCGTTTCATCTTCAACGCATAAAACTGTCATTCCATAAAATGGCAAATGATGTATAAACTCTAAAAATGCATTCTGTAGGTTATTAAAATCACCGTCATATGCAGATAAATGATCTGAATCAATATTAGTCACCACCGACATGATCGGCTGCAAATGTAAAAATGATGCATCACTCTCATCTGCTTCAGCTACCAGATATTGGCCAGCACCCAATTTTGAATGGCTTGCAAAACTATTCACACGACCACCCACTATAAACGTTGGATCCATATTGGCAGTAGCCAAAATCGATGCAACTAAACTGGTTGTAGTCGTTTTACCGTGCGTGCCTGCAATAGCAATGCCATATCGAAAGCGCATTAATTCTGCCAACATCTCTGCACGCGGGACTATTGGAATACGTTGTTCACGCGCCGCCAATACTTCTGGGTTATCCTCTTTTACCGCACTCGACATTACCACCACATCAGCGCCGTTAACATTACTTGCCGCATGCTTATCAAACACCGTCGCACCAAGCTCATTGAGCTTACGAGTCATGACGCTTTGCTGCATATCGGACCCGCATACCTTATAACCAAGATTAACCATGACCTCAGCTATGCCGCCCATACCAGAACCACCGATGCCAACAAAATGCACTTGCTTAATTCTGCGTGTTGCAAATTGTCCAATATTAAATGTCATCTAGTAGTCTTTAACCATATTTATGTTTTTATCATTACCCACACATGCATTTATACATACATCTGCAACTTCTTTGGCTGCCTGAGGCTTTGCAAATATCCTAATTGCTTTGGCAAGTGACTTTAATTTTTTAGGACTTTCTAACAAGTCCCGCAAAGTGCTTGCAAGCTTTTCAACCGTGAGCTCTTTTTCTGAAATCATTAATGCTGCACCTGCTTGCACTAATGCAGCTGCATTTGCAGTCTGATGATCATCCACAGCATATGGATACGGAATAAAAATTGCGCCAATACCTGCGATCGATAATTCAGCAACAGTGATTGCGCCTGCACGACAAATTACTAAATCTGCCCATGCATAAGCCTCTTGCATGTCATCTATAAAAACATCGATGCGACCCACTACATTTTGAGACTTATACTTATCAACTGTAAATTCGTGCTTATCCTTACCGGTTTGATGCCAAACTTCAGGATGTATTTCTGTTGGTAGATCCGCAATTACTTCAGCAATGGCATTTGGCACCGTTTTATTTAAAGCGTGTGCCCCTAGGCTTCCACCAAAAACCAACACTCGTATTGGTCGATTAACAGGTTCAGCAATATCATGCTGTCGTTGAATTTGAGAAATTTCAGCTCTAACCGGATTACCTAATGCTTCAGCATTATTGCGCGCAAAAGTGCTTGGGAAACCAGTCAGAATTCGCTTGGCAAATGGTGCAAGCAGCCTATTCGTTAAACCTGCGATAGCATTCTGTTCATGAATAATGAGCGGCCTACGTAATATTGCAGCCATCAACCCACCCGGGCCCGCTACAAACCCACCCATACCCAATACCGCGCAAGGTCGATACTTAATCAACAACCACGTTACTTGCAAACTAGCTAGTGCGAGCTTGAACGGTGCTAACAAATAGGTAACAAACCCTTTCCCGCGCAAGCCATTCACAGAAATCCATTTTATTGTAAAGCCTGACTTCGGAACTACTTCAGCCTCAATCCCGCGCCTGGTACCCACCCAGATAACAGGAACAGATTGCGCTTCAATTTGCTTAGCCACCGCAAGCGCAGGAAAAACATGTCCCCCGGTACCTCCTGCTAAAATCATTACTGGTGAACGTTGACTCATCATAATATTCTGCAAACACATCCTTCCAATCTTATCTTCGGAATGTTTTTGTATGGCCCTCCATATAAACACGTGTAATTAAACCAATCGCCATACACACCACTAACAAACTACTTCCTCCAGCGCTAATAAACGGAAGGGTAAGCCCTTTAGTGGGTAATACACCGGTATTTACACCAATATTTATAAAAACCTGTAGCCCTAACCAGATACCAATGCCATACGCAATTTGTGCCCCAAATTTCATACCTTGGCTTTCAACCATTTTGCCAATTGCGAAGCATCGGTAAATCAAAAGCATAAATAATGCTAATACTGCCGATACTCCAAACAAACCTAACTCTTCCGCAATAACGGCAAACACAAAATCAGTATGTGCTTCTGGCAAATAAAATAGTTTTTGCACACTGGCACCTAAACCTAATCCAGACCATGAGCCACTACCAATGGCAATAAGGGATTGTGTCAATTGAAATCCAGAACCGAAAGGATCTGACCATGGGTTTAAAAAAGCGGTAAAACGCTCAACTCGATAAGGTGAAGATATAGCAACAAAACCCATCGAAATCCCTGAGGCCAATAATAGAAGCCCAAACTTCCAAAACTTGACCCCAGCTAGATACAACATGCCCAATGCTGTAATTAACAACACCATTGCAGCCCCAAAGTCCGGTTGCAGCAGAAGAAATGTAAACAAAACCACCAACACAAGCATCGGTTTTACAAACCCTACAAACGATTCTCGAATTTGCTTGCCCTGCCTAACTACATATCCTGCTAGATAAACAATCAGTAAAAGTTTTACAACCTCGGACACTTGCAATCCAAACGGACCTAATGCCAACCATCTAGTACTACCATTTACGGTTCTACCCAGGCCAGGAATCAGCACAAGCATTAACAATGCAACCATAAAAAATAAAATTGCCATACCGGAGTTTTCCCAGTGTGTAAGGCGTATTTTAGTCAACATAAAGCCCGCCGAGA
>CAZVPJ010000009.1:0-7708 GCA_964629035.1 uncultured Thiotrichales bacterium
ACATCAATACTTTGATAAGTAACAGATTCTGAATGTGCACATAAGGCAGCTAATAGTATTTCTGTTTTCGTTGATGTTCCTGCACCCAACTCAGTACATATCCTTGGATCAACTAAACTAATAATTTCTGCTGCATGTTTACGTAATAAAGCTGCTTCTGTACGCGTTGGATAATAGTCATGTGTATTACATATTTCATCAAAAAGCTTTGAGCCTTTCTCATCATAGAAATACTTTGGTGGGAGACTGCGTGGGCATTCAATAAGCCCATCCAGGACATCTTGTTGCAGCGTTGTTACTGAATCTTGAAATGACAAGGTCTTTATCTTAAAACGTTTTTTGTTCAAAGGAAAACCCATTAGATATCATGTTTAAATCAGAGTAGCATTACGTGCTCAAGGTGTCTAACAAACAGTCTACTTAATGTCGCCTAAATGTCATCAGACTGATTGAGATTACAGCTTTTTTAGAAGTCATTAAACCAGAATAATAAATTCGCTTTTAAATCCAAAATTGATTAAATAACTACAATCCAGAAATACAAGTAATAGAAGGATAAGTTAATGGAAGCACTAACATCGCTTTTAAATTCGCTGAGTAAATTTATTTGGGGTCCAATCATGTTGGCCTTGCTGCTTGGTGTTGGCGTGTACTTAACCATTGGCCTCAAGCTAATGCCATGGAGAAAACTTTTCTATGGTTTTAAGTTATTATTTTCTGGCAAAGCTAATAAAGATCATGGAGATATTTCTCCCTTTCAAGCGTTAATGACTGCACTCTCGGCAACGATTGGTACAGGAAATATCGCTGGCGTTGCAACTGCAATTTTTTTAGGCGGGCCGGGTGCAATCTTTTGGATGTGGATTACTGCACTTTTTGGCATGGCGACAAAATATGGTGAAGCTGTTTTGGCAGTCAAATATCGTGAAGTCGATGCAAACGGCAAGTATGTGGGCGGCCCAATGTATTATATTAAAAATGGCCTTGGCGAAAACTGGAAATGGCTAGGTTTTTTATTTGCTCTATTTGGAACAATCGCTGCATTTGGAATTGGTAATATGGTGCAATCCAATTCAGTAGCAGACGCACTCAATACTAATTTCAACATTGACCCACTTATAACCGGCATTGTTCTTTCTGTGTTAGTTGCTCTAGTGATCCTTGGAGGTATTAAACGAATTGGTATAGTGGCGGGTAAACTAGTGCCAATTATGGCCATTGCATATATCCTAGGGTCATTAGCGGTGATCTTTAGTAATTTTGGGGAAATTGGAAATGCGTTTAATTTAATTTTTTCAAGCGCTTTTAGTGGAACCGCAGCAACAGGTGGTTTTGCAGGCGCAGCAGTTTGGGCAGCAATCCGATTTGGTGTCGCGCGTGGTGTCTTTTCAAATGAAGCTGGCTTAGGTAGTGCACCGATTGCACATGCTGCCGCACAAACCAATGACCCGGTACGCCAGGGTATGATTGGTATGTTGGGAACCTTCATTGACACCATAATAATTTGCACGATGACAGCCTTAGTTATTTTATTAACAGGCTCTTGGACGAGTGGTGAGACTGGAGCCTCCTTATCAACACTCGCTTATGGACAAGGCATAAATGGTGGTAATTATATTGTAACTTTTGGCTTAGTTATTTTTGCATTTACGACACTACTAGGTTGGAGTTATTACGGGGAGCGGTGTGCTGAATTTATTTTTGGGGAAAACATCATTATTCCTTATAGAATATTATGGGTTGCGGCCACTCTTACTGGCACGATGATTACACTTGATCTGGTTTGGTTATTAGCGGATGTAATGAATGGGTTCATGGCGATACCAAACTTAATTGCTTTAGCCGTACTGAGTCCAATCATTTTTAAAGTAACCAAAGAATACTTACAAAAGAATTAAATAGTATTGCCAATAAATAATACGGAAAGTAGGAATGAATTTACCCGATCACAGCAAGGACGCTTTAAAAACCATCAACCATTCGGTAAACATAGCACTTGAAGAAGATATAGGCACTGGAGATGTCACCGCATCATCTTTCAATAACAACGAAACTATAGCTGCAACCGTCATTAGTCGCGAAGAAGCTATATTATGCGGACAACAGTGGTTCGAGCTAGCTTTTCATAAACTCAACACTCATATCACTATTGATTGGCAGGTCAACGACGGTGAATTTTTGGAGAAAGATGCGATTGTTTGCCACCTAAGTGGTAATGCACAATCCATCCTTACAGGCGAGAGAACCGCCTTAAATTTTTTGCAAACCTTATCGGGCACTGCCACGACAACTAAAACTTATGTCGATCGAATATCTGGCACGAATGCGCAGATATTGGATACTAGAAAAACACTCCCTGGTATGCGTTATGCACAAAAGTATGCAGTGCTATGCGGAGGCGGAACCAATCATCGTATGGGCTTATATGACGCGATACTCATTAAAGAAAATCATATCACTACTGCTGGCTCTGTCTCAAAAGCAGTAAACGAAGCCAAACAACAGCACCCTTCAATAAAATTAGAAGTTGAAGTGGAAAACACCAAGCAACTAAAAGAAGCGTTAAGTAGCCAAACAGATGTAATATTGCTTGATAATTTTTCTTTATCCGAATTAGAAAACGCAGTCGCCATTACGGATGGCAAGAAAAAACTTGAAGCTTCAGGCAACATGACACTAGAAAATATACGAGAAGTAGCTAAAACAGGAGTAGATTTTATCTCAATTGGCGCCATCACCAAACATGTTCAAGCAATAGATTTTTCTATGCGATTTAGTAATGAGTAGCTTGCTTTGCTTGCTGCCAAAGTTCTTCTAGCTCTGCAAGGCTGTAATTTTGAATAACGCTATCACTACAATTTATTTTTTCCTCCAAATACTGAAAACGCTTAATAAACTTTTTATTACCCTTGCGCAAGGCTTCTTCAGCCTTTACATCTAAGTGTCTACCAAGATTCACTATGGAGAACAAAAGATCGCCCAATTCTTCCTCTAAGGCATCATAATTATTATCAGTATTGATAACTTCTTTTAGCTCGCTTAACTCCTCTTCTACTTTTTCAATCACTCCAGAAATTTCTGGCCAATCAAAACCAACACTTGCCACTCGCTTTTGTATTTTTTGTGCTCGCATTAGTTGTGGCAACGCTGAGGGAATATCGTCTAGTAAACTAGTCGTATCCGCTGAATCTTTTTCAGTAATATCTTTTGAAACTTTTTCCTTGCGTTCTTGAAGTTTGACTTGCTCCCAAATTTTATCATTACTATCTGCTGCATCAGCATCAAAATTTTGCTTCTCAAATATATGCGGATGGCGGCGAACTAACTTGTCAGATATATTTCCCGCCACGGCTTCAAAATCAAATAGATTTTGCTCCCTTGCCATTTGCGTGTAGTAGACTATTTGCAATAAAAGATCACCAAGCTCATCTTTAAGGTGCTCAAAATCTTGCTGATCAATAGCATCAGCCACTTCGTAAACCTCTTCGATGGTATAGGGCACAATGGACGAAAAGGTTTGCTTGATATCCCAAGCACAACCATCTTCTGGGTCACGCAGCGTTTGCACAATATTGAGCAGCCGTAACAAATTATCCACGGCTGGGATAACTTGCTTCAGGATTGACCAACCAAATATATATAAGATTATACTTATATTCTAATATATCCATTATCCCACCCATAGATTCACAATGCTTCTATATTTATCAGTACGTTCCGAGATCTTCTCAAACCACTTTTTTTGTATAGTTATGAGAACTTTGTCATACTATTATCATGATATTCGAATGATAATGAAATGACAGCACCACTAGAAAAAAAACCACAAAATTCAGCCTTGTTACAAGTAAGGATCTCACGTGATCTCCGTGATGAATTCATGCAAATGGTTAAAGATGAAGACGATAGTGCTTCAAGGCTTGTAAGACAATGGATTCGGCAATACGTAAAAGCCAGCTCACAGGAAGACTTATTTAACTCGTGATTCGAACAATCGACAAACACTTCAAAAATAAAGCAAGTGCAAATCATGCTCAAGACACTGAAGACACCAGCCAATACTCAAACATGGCTGTAAAAGTATCTTTAGTTAATGTTGGCAAAGATTTATGGACATATTTGTGCCGTCATACCCCGCCACCTCTTGCTATATCTAATTTATCTAGTGAACAACAGCTCACTGATATACTGCAGGGTAGTCGTATCGATAGTAAAGCCATTGTGCTTGGGCATCATATTAAGGAACCCTTGCAAGTCATTAAGTGGATCCTCGAGCATGACAAATCAATAAAAATATTTTTACTTCGCAAACCTTGTGATTTTGATCATATGGATCAAACTCTTCAAGCGTCACCTTTACTTTCAAAAAATATAGAAATTTGGTCAACAGCAGACATTAAAGCACTTCCAGCTGCTTTGAAGGCATCTTTAGATCGTTCTAACTTAGAACAAGATAACTTAATCAAGTTTGACGATTCTTCCTCGATTACATCTAAAATTATTTCTATTACATCTGAACAAAACTCTGAGCATAAGTTAGATACTATTATGCAAGCCGCAGCAATTGGCCTTCTTACCATTGACAATGAAGATACTATAGTAGATTTAAATAGCACTGCCGCCAAAATGCTGAATTTAGACGAGCAAGACTCTTTAGGCACACCATTATCATTGATTTTTAAACAGTCTGAAATTATCAAACTGCATCACGTTATCAATTCTTGTCATGATGAATCTGAAGAAATACATCCTGAGATAAAACTCATCCAATCGGATGAAACCGTTAAATATTTTAAAGCCTCTGCTTTTCAAGATGAAAAAGATGAAGCAGTATTTAGTTTGATCTTACAAGATGTCACCGCAACTTCTGTAACAGAAAACAAACTCGAGCAAGAACAGCAACGTAATCGTATAACACTGAAATTACTAAAAGATGGTGTAATTGCGACCGATATGGAGTGCAAAGTTGAATCAATGAACCCTGTTGCTGAGGGCTTAACAGGCTGGCCCAGTTACGAAGCAAAAGAAAAACATGTAGATAGTGTCCTCAAACTTATTGATGCCAATACAAGAGAACGGATCACAAATCTAAGCAAAGAAAGTTTGGATTCAGGCAAACCTGTAGAATCAAGAGGAAACCTAATTTTATTAGATCGTTTCAACAACGAACATCCTATCGAGCTGTCTATTACACCAAGTAGTTCTTTAAATATAGAAACAGGAGGTTTGGTTTTAATCTTTAAGGACTCATCAGAAACAAACCGACTTACACAAGAAATAAGCCACCAGGCATCGCATGATGCTTTAACCGGGCTTCTGAATAGACAAGAATTTGAATTGAGATTAGAAGGCGCGATATCTAGCGCAGCAACCCATGATGTACAACATGTTCTGTGCTATCTGGATTTAAACCAATTCAAAATTATTAATGCTCAAGCTGGCCACACTGCTGGTGATATTGTCCTCAAACAAGCTGCTGATCATATGAAGCAGCATATGCGCAGCATAGATATCTTTGCTCGCCTGGGTGGCGACGAATTTGCCTTGCTACTTGTTAATACAACTACTGAACAAGCTAAATTATTAGCTCAGAATCTTATTAACACGATACGCAATTCTACTTTTAAATGGCGTGACCAACATTTTGAAATTGGGATTAGCGTTGGTCTAATTGCTATAGACAAACATTCTCAAGATCCTGCTCACATGCTAACGCGTGCTGAACTGGCTTGTTTCACAGCCAAAGACCATGGCAGAAACAAATTACATATCCATAAAAAAGAAGACGATGAATTAACACGTCGGCATACAGAAATGATGCGTGCTGCAGGTGTCACTGGCGCACTGCAAGAAGATCGATTCAGAATTTATTGCCAACCGATTGTTGCGTTATCACCTAAGCATAATGAGTCCTTACATTATGAATTACTAATCCGACTTACAGACCCACAGGGTGATTTAATTATGCCAGCTAGCTTTATACCTGCAGCTGAGCGTTATGGTTTAATGACCAGTTTAGATCGCTGGATGATTAGTACAGCATTCACACGATATAATGATACTTTTGGTGAAAATTCTGGAGTTCAAATTGCAATTAATCTATCCGGCAATTCGCTCAATGATGACTCTTTATTAGACTTCATCAAAGATGAAATCACACGAACCACCATTGAACCTACAAATGTATGTTTTGAAATTACTGAAACTGCTGCAATCAGTAATTTAGACCAAGTGAGTCAATTAATTTTAGAGCTCAAGAAAATCGGTTGCCGCTTTGCTTTAGATGATTTTGGGAGCGGTCTTTCATCCTTTACTTATCTTAAAAATCTCCCTGTCGACTATTTAAAAATAGATGGAAGTTTTGTGCACGATATGATCGATGACTCAATTGATCATGCGATGGTTGAAGCCATTAATCAGGTTGGCCATATCATGGGAATAGGCACCATTGCGGAATGTGCCGAAAGTGAAGAAGTAGTTAATATGTTACGACAGCTTGGGGTGGATTATGCCCAGGGTTATGCAATGGGCGCGCCCGTTCCGATTGAAGGCTTAAAACAACCAAGCTAACCCAACTCATGCCTACTATCCCTCACATTGAAGAAGAACTTACTGAAGTAGAAGCACTACGCAATAAACTGCAATCATTAGTGCATGATGCACGCAGAAATGAAACTACCCTGCGAAAATTTCAAAACCTTGAATTAAGGTTATTAAGCTGCAGTTCTCTTGCGGAACTGATGCAACTTATTGCACATAAAAGCAAGTCGACGTTTGGCTGGGATGTACTAACCATAATCTTACATGACGAGCATCAAGATATCGAAATGTTGCTACGCGATGTTGGTGAAGATACAAGCCGCTACCCTGAGCTAATATTTACAAATGATATCTTAAAACTTAAAAAGTTTTATGGTCGTTTCAAGAAACCACTACTTGGCTCATTTGATGCCAGCCTACATAACGATTTATTTTTAACAGATCGAAAGTTTCCGCGCAGTGTTGCACTATTGCCCTTGTTTCGTAAAAACAAACTACTCGGCAGCCTTAATTTAGGCAGCTTTCAGTCGGGAAGATTTAACAAACAAGATGCCACAGACTTTCTTGAACATTTAGCTGCTGTATTGGCGACCTGCCTTGATACTACAATGGCTCAAGAAAAACTAAAACAAGCTGGATTAACCGATTCACTAACAGGGGTTAATAATCGCAGGTTCTTTGATCAACGCCTAAATGAAGAAATATCTCGTGCACAAAGACTGCGATCTTCAGTAAGTTGCCTATTCATCGATATCGACCATTTTAAAGTAGTAAACGATAGCTTTGGACATGAAACAGGCGATACCGTACTTACAAAAGTTGCAGAGTTAATACGAGCACAATTAAGAAATATAGATGTTGTTGCGCGTTATGGTGGTGAAGAATTTGCAGTATTACTAGAACAATCCGGTCAAGATTGGGCAGAAGAAGTTGCAGAAAGAATTCAACAAAGTATTGCTGAAACTACTTTTGTGAAAGATGAAGATTGTAACTTAACGGTGTCTATAGGTGTTTCCACTATCGAACAACCCAATACAGACCAAAATACATTTGACCTGGGACGCGAGCTACTTCGCAGAGCAGATAAAGCACTTTACCAAGCCAAGCAAGACGGACGTAATAAAGTAGTTCTACATAGCACGCTCTAGTAAAGCGTAATCCCAATCAA
>CAZVPJ010000009.1:7808-22686 GCA_964629035.1 uncultured Thiotrichales bacterium
TACACGATAATATTAAGAATAATTTAACTACTAGCAAACCATTTTGCATTACAAATCATGGTTACGATAAGAATGCGAGCGTGCCCTATAATTTAATCGTAGATCGACTTGAATCCTATAATACTGACACTAATAATCTGCCATTTAATATTTTTTTAGAAGACAAGGAAAATAAAAAACTTCTCACTAGTGGAACAAAACTTAGCGAACAAAGCGTTCTAAATAATAATGAAGATATGCTTAGCAATTGTATGGCAACTGGCACAAAATTATCTATTGAAAAAAAACCCACGGTTAAGAACACATTACAACCAAACACAACGGGGCTTTTACTTCTATTAGTAAGTCCGTTTTAAGGTTTTTGATTCCTGTATACGCTTTTCAAGCTTCAAACCTTTGAAATCTACAAAGCTTCAATTTTTTCTTACATACAAGATGTAATTGGACCAGAACTAAAACTTATAGTACCAGTATTAGTTCCTGTAGTGCGGCATGCTATACCATTATTTATGGTGCCGCCCACGCTATTGTCTGCACCTGATACATTTGAATTTGTAACTTGAATAGCATCATCACCATTATCGCCATCACCTATATTTTGTATAGTGGACTGATCTAATGAAGCAGTGCTTAAATTGATTAAAACACCATCTCTTGCTGTGGAATCTATAAATATATTTTGCAATAACGCAGTACTTCTCAGCGAATAAACACCAAAGCGTCCACTATTAGTCACCATTGCTGTATTTACCGTTAGCATACCCCTATTAGCAATGATGCCATCAAATACGGTGTTAGATATGGTTGCACCATTTACTACCAGGCTACCTCTAGTATTTATAATGCCGTAACGACCTGCATTAGTTATATTCAAATTATTTGTGACTACTACTGGACTTAACGCTGACGTGCCATGCACCTGTAAACCATCACCTGTTACATTTGATACGTCTACAGAATTTAATGTTACATTTGAATCGCGATAAATAAATATCCCATCTCGATTTGCAGAAGCCGTGATATCGCTAATAACCGCATTACTAAGCACTAAGTCTGAGTCTCGGACATGCAAACCCTCTCTACCAGAACCATTAATTACAGCATCTGTAATCCTTACATCGGCGTTTCTATTTAAATAGATACCTTGCAGGTCAGTGTCTGCAATACTAATATCATTAATAGAGGCCATTGTATTACTTAAGTAAACGCCCTGACTACTGGCGCCATTAATATTCACATTCATTGCGTCTAATGTCGCATTATTACTATATAGCCCTTGCCTTCCTGCATTATTAACCTCAACATTTTCAATATTGGTAATCGAATTACCTGAAAAATATAATCCCTGATGCCCGGTATTATTAACCGTTACATTATTTATTGATGAAAGTGTATGGTTTGTAGTAATAATGCCTTGACTACTTACATTATCAACAACAATATTATCTAAATTTAAGATTGCATTATTTGTTGCATATATTCCATCTCGGTTTGCATTAATATCTATATCTTTAATCACAGAGTTACTTAAATTCAATCTAGAGTTGTTCACTTCAATAGCTTCGAATCCCGTTTGACTTACAAAGATATCGTTGGCAGTAACTGTAGATCCGTTTCTAACTCGTAAACCCTCTCTACCACTATTATTAATATTCGCATTTGAAATCACTGCATTTGAATCTGTAACTTCAAAACCTTCAAATGCTGTATTAGAGATTGCGAGATCATTGAACATAGATGATGCATTACTTGTTAAATACACTCCTTCTCTACCCGTATTTTCAATACTTACATTTGAAAAGGTGCCTGTAGAATTAGAAGTGATTAACAAGCCTTGTCTACCAGTATTTTGAATTGAAACATTTTCAAAATTCACTGCGGAATCATTATGTATGTAGGCACCTTGTCGGTTTGATGCTGTATTCAATATGCTTGTGTTTATTACATCAACATTTTGTGAACGGTTAATTCGGATAGGCCTTCCTCCTTCAAGATTTACACCTGCAATCGTTACATCATCATCATTATTAATATAAAGCAGCTCGCCACTGCCTATACGACTTATATTAGCTTTTTGACCCGCAGGCGTATAAGGCATACTAATAATATTTCCATTTGGTTTTTGTGCATGTAAGTCAATAGTTTGTCCGCCGCCCACTATAATTTGCCCTGGTAATGTATTAATAGTGGAGTTTCCAATATCGATCACTCCCTGACTACCATCAGCTATAATTAAGCTATTTTCACCCGCATTAGAGACAATATTTGCTACATTAGTAGTAGACGAATTAACCATTTCAACCTGATTAATTACTAAACCCGTTTTTGGGTTAAACAAAGACATTAACGTATCACCTTGTCGTTCACTGGTAATAATATCGTCATCACGTCGAATGGTTTCCACCATTCTTGTTTCCAAAGAACTCAATTTTTGTATCTTCCTATTTATATTTCCCCCAAAAGGAATTCTAAGCCTCACCAATCCAAATGACTCGCTTCCCCGCACACTATCTTCTGTATATTCTGCACCCACCACTAAATGGGATTCTTTAGACAATGAAGAAAATAATGGCAGATCATTAAATTTCATTTCTAATCGTAATTTTGGACCACTTACCTTTTCAAACCCATTGGCATCATAGTGATACGCTCCCACAAAAAACCTTGAATCCTCTAGGATAGGTAATTTTTTACCGAGCTCGAAATCAAAACCAGATAATGCCCGCTCCTCACCCAATCTTGCTTGAATTTGGTTACCGTTTAACTCAACAACACTTGCTCGATCTGAGTCTTTAACTTTCTTTTCTGCAAAATATGCATTGGCGCGTATATCCCAATCATTACTTAGAAATTCACCACCAATTGTCATTTGATCAAAAGTATTATTTGTCGAAGACTCTTTCCAATCATAATAAACCCAACCACCTATAAGCCAGTTATCCATTATTTTTCTGATACCTAGGCCAGCATTCCCTTCTCTATAACTTTGGTCATCAAAATTTACTTTAAGATTTCCAAATAAAAGTGAGGCTTCATCCTGTTGCAAAGGAATAAATAGATCCCCTTTAGCTATCGAACGATCACTTCCAGGTTTAGCAGTAAACTCTATATAGCTAGTCCACTTATCTTGATCTTGGGCTGATGCTATACCGAGCAGCAACGTACACATCATCGTTGCCAATAGGACTTTTATGGATATTTTATGTAATAGCTTCATTCGCCTACATCCTTGTATGGCTAACTTGTATGGCTAAATTTTTCTAATTAATACGTTCCGCAAAATCAGTCCATACCTACCTGAAATGGACTAAATTGATTATGTACGGTATTTAGAAATACTTGAGGCTATTTGTCGGGAAATTTAACCAATAAGTGTTGGAAATGCTCGAATAGAGCACTCCATCATAGGTGAAAAACAAGGGATTTTAAGGTTAGTTATCCAAAAAGCAGGAAGGCTTTTCAAAGAGGATACAAAACTTCTAACGAGTAGCCGATTAGACTTGGTGGATCGAATAGGTCTTTATTGGTTTTTAGGAGCTATAACCGAATAAAAATAGTTAATCCAAGCAATTACAAATAATCTCAATATCCAGTTTTATAATTAACAAACTACTTACAGGAGTATTTTTTATACAAGGCTTTTTCCACCAAAATTGAACCAGAGTATTTAAGTCCTTTTCTATTATTCTTTAAATATCCTGCAACTGACTCTAAGACTTGGTTTTTAGTGATTTCATCCGGTGCACATATATGTTGTTTTTCAGATAGATGATCAAACAATGCGCCCACATAACCCGCATACTCTACGACTAACAACAAGTCTGAATCCTTAGGATGCGTTCGTGACTTTTCCCACTCCAACGCAGCTTCAGCCAGCTTCTCACCATTAAAAAAATTATAGACTGCCGCATCTGAAACGGTTGTTAATAATAGTATCGCTATAAGCATGGATAATTTTTTCATGTATGCCTCCAGTTGCTTTCAATCTGATAACACTCCATCATCGGAAGCAACATTCTGTAAACTTTAAAATTAAAGATATTTGTTTGAGGATAACTATAGAAGATAGTTCCCGCCATGGCAAAATCTTCAGCTATTAACGGGCGTCAACAATGCAAAAGATATTAATATGATGATTTGCTAGACAACATCGCTTTTTAACCAGATACCCTCGTTATATATTTTTAATATAATCTGACAATAATACCATGCATATAAAGCTACTCATTCTAATTAACCTCCTCTTTATAAGTGGCTGTGTATCTTCAGTTACTCATATACCGGTTCCGGAATCATTACTATCAAAGACCAAAGTCATAGATTCATCTTCTATTCGTTTCTGGGGTGATGAGGAATTAAGTAGCAATCGAAAAACGCTTAATACCAATGCCTGGCTTACACAACGCTTAGAATATAAAGACAAAGAAAACACAATATCCGAAATCAATTTTCTAGCACTATCAGGTGGTGGTGAAGACGGTTCATTTGCTGCAGGTATTATTACTGGCTGGACACAAAATGGCGATCGTCCTGAGTTCGACGTTATTACAGGGGTAAGCGCTGGCGCGCTGGCTTCACCATTTGTATTTCTAGGACCAGAATATGACAACGTCCTATTAGATGTATATTCAAATTTAAGTCATCAAGACATATACCGAACACAAATATTCAGCGGTATATTTGGTGGCAGTGCAATCCTGGATACACGCCCACTAAAAGACCTAATAAGCACATACGTAACCGTTGAAGTACTGAATAAAATTGCACAATATCACTTGCAAGGACGCCGCCTTTGGATAGGGACAACAAACCTTGATGCAGGAAGACCTGTTATTTGGGATATTGGTGAAATAGCACTAAGTGGGCTTCCTAATGCACTAGAGTTAGTGCATAACATTTTGCTAGCATCTTCGGCTGTGCCAGGAATATTTCCTCCTGTAATCATTGATGTAACAGCAGGAAACAAAAAGTATACCGAGTTGCATGTAGATGGTGGTGTAACCAGACAAGCCTTTCTTTACCCATCACGATTAGTTGAAACGGATGTAACACAAGAATTGGAAAACAAGTTTCAACGCAGATTATTTATTATTCGTAACGGTCGCAGCCAAGCAGTATATGATCCTGTTAACACCAATTTATATTCAATTGCACTTAAATCACTCAATATGACAATTGAAAACAAAGCGATTGGCGATTTATATAGAATATATGTAATAACATCTCGTGACAGCATAGACTATAATCTGGCCATTATTCCCAAGTCATTTAATGTAAAGCCTAAACAATCATTTGACCCGGAATATACAAAAGCATTATTTAATGTTGGCTATGAACTGGCTAAAGATGGATACCCTTGGAAAAAATCACCACCAGAGAATATTGCGAAATAACTAATTAAAAGTGGAAGTCTCATTTAAAAACAAACGAGGAAATTTATTATCCGGGACCATTGATCAAGCAGAAAATCCAATTGCACAAGCAATTTTTTCACATTGCTTTACCTGTTCTAAGGATCATGCAGCAAGTTATCGAATTTGCAAAGCACTAGCTAAGAAAAATATTCAAGTACTCCGTTTCGACTTTACAGGACTAGGCAAAAGTGAAGGTGAATTTTCTTCAACAAACTTTTCTAGCAATATTGAAGACCTCAAATCGGCCGTATCACATCTAACCGATATAGATTTATCGCCACAACTATTAATTGGGCATAGTTTGGGGGGCATAACGGCCGCAGCTGCTGCAAGGGAGCTGACGGATATTCAAGCTGTAGCAACGATTGCTGCACCCAGCCGTCCATCACATGTCTTAGAACACTTTAAAAAACATATCCCTAAAATCATAGAGCAAGGCTTTGATGACGTCACAATATTTAATCGTACCTTCAGATTTACAAAAGAATATGTTCATGACCTTAAAGGTTATGATGAACGGCATTTCATTAAAAAGCTAAACAAACCGCTTTTGGTATTTCACTCACCTTTTGATAGTGTTGTGCCCATTGATGAAGCTGCGACACTGTTCATGGAAGCAAAGCATCCTAAGAGCTTTATCTCGCTTGATCACACTGATCATTTGGTCTCAAAAAAAGATGATGCCGAATATATTGCAGAAAATATTGCAAGTTGGGCTAGACGTTATATAAAAAAATAATAATAAAATTGAACTTTATTCGTTTAAAATGGTTAACTATAGTCTTATAGTAAATCAACTCTCCTTATAATCATTGGACAATATTATGCATAGCCGCCTACTTCAAAGTTTGATTTTCACATGTTTATTATTTTTCACCTCTTCACAACTAGCGGCTAATGAAGCTACTGCAGAAGCTTTAGTAGATGCTTCGACGAACTCCGTTAATACTTTTACAGTCGACCCTGATATGAAATGGTTTCGAGATAACATGAGCAAAGCAAAAGGTGTGCTCATCGTCCCTCAATTAATTAAAGGTGGTTTAATATTTGGTGGATCTGGTGGAAGCGGTGTTTTACTGGTGAAAGGTGATGGCAACATCTGGAGTGACCCTGCATTCTATACCATCGGTTCCGGGACGGTTGGATTTCAGATTGGAGTAGAAGTATCTGAAATAATACTCATGATCATGACAGATAGAGGAGTTGATGCAATGCTTACTTCATCCTTCAAATTAGGTGGTGATGTCAGTATCGCTGCTGGACCTATTGGAGCAGGTGCTAAAGCCCAAACGGCAGATATTCTTGCATTCTCTCGAACCAAGGGTATTTATGGTGGAGTAAATATTGAAGGCGCGGTACTGAAAACACGTGATGACTGGAATCATGATTACTATGGCAAACAAACTGCTCCACGTGAAATTCTAATTAACGACAATGCTACAAATTCACATGCAGATGCACTTAGAAATGCTGTTGCAAATCTTGCATTAAAGAGTGGCAGTTAAGATTAAGAGCCCAAGAGTACTATCTTGTTGTTTTTAATAATCTTGCAAGCGCGATCGGTGCATCAACTTTATTATCTTTATGCCAAGACATAGAGGAGTTGTAGCCGGTTTCAATACCCCATTGCATATTAGGATCTTTAGCTTGCTGAACGATCACTTTAGCTTCCTGTGTCGCTTGTGTGCTTGATAAGCCTTGGCGTTTTAAATACGTATCTAAGACCGTAATTAATTCATCTTCCATCACACTATGCACCTCAGAAAAGTATATCAATGCACCATAAGTGTACATTGTCATTACTGCCTGCTGTGGTGGCGTAAAATTATGCATTGATGCCTGAGACTTACTTTCGATCATAAACTTTTGCAGCAAGTCTAGGATCGGATCATAGGAATCAATTTTTGGTTTTCTTTTACCAATGATGGTCTCAAGTACAGACACAAATACTTCCCTAAATACAATTTTGAATTAATTGAATAATCATTATTCTATTGAAATTCAATTGTTTATCTAGGGCGGCAAAGGGTCAAGCCATGCATACCAGCATGTAGCAAAAAGCCGATAGGCCTGACTCAAGCCAAGTAAGTAGTTACATAATTAAACCATTCTATTCATTACTTACTGGCATCTGCTATTTAAAATGCTTTTTGATAACCCAGCGTGAAGGTCCAATCTGTTTCTAACTGTGGGCCGTTTAGATCTTGATAGACCGGCGCTCCTAGTTCAAAGGCAATTCTGTGGCCGGCTAAAGCACCAGTTTGACCAATCAAATTTACCCCTAACAAAACATCAACACGCTCTCCACCTTGATTATCAGGATCAGCAGTTTGCACGGGTGCAACGATGTCGGGGTTTTGCCCACTTATCTTATCAATGGTTTGCCCCGCAATACGAGCGGATGTGCTTATCCATGGCTTCCATAAGTAACTGCCCCAAGCCGTGATGCGATGCTCGTCACCCAAGCTATAGTCTTCGTGATTCTCATCTTCTAATCTAATCACAGCAGAGTACTGAGCCCCCCAACCAAGCTTGCCAGATTTTGCGGTGTACGTTACACCGGGTAGAAAATCCACTGTACCTGAACCTAATTGCATCGGATAAGGAAGCTGTAGTGACGGTCTTGCACCTGTTGGTGCAAGGACATCATCTGTTTCAGTAATGGAACCGGTGGGCAAACTAAAACCGGCATTTAAATGAAAGTGATGCGTATCATCATCATATAAACGAATTAAACCTCCAATTTTTGTATCCCCTATTCCACTTGAGCGAGTCGTGAAGTTCCCGCGAACAGTTGTTCCTGCAGGTCCCATAAAAGTTATATGATCCATGTCCTTCTTTAAATAACTACCCATTACCATTAACGTTAACCAATCGGTTGGGGCATACATCGCTCCAAACATATGCATATCCATAGTCATTTGGGTAGGCACAACCCTTAATGTTGGTGGTTGCATCGGCATACCAAAAAATGGATTGGCTACAGTGGTCGCTATTTCTTCCGGGCTGATTCCACTGGTGCCATCACGGCTATTTTTCATTTCCATACGCATATAACGATAAGAAAGCATCCACTCTCCTTTTGCATGCATATGATCACCCATCACTCCGATAGGTGCATGGCCATCTGCACTATGTGCACCATGTTTGCCAATATTGATGCCTACGGGTTGATGTTGCTCCGAATCCGCTATTGCAGCGCCAATTGAGAAAAAGCTATAAATCGTGGTAAGTGTTAATAGAACGATGCGCACCTGAAAATCTCCATATATAATATTTGAGAATATTGTAGAGACTATTGATGGCATTGAGGTGTGACATAGTGTCGCACTTATTACAAAATCGCACTTTTAAGCACAGTGTTACCACTATTTGTATTACTAAAGACCAGTATTCAAATAAAAATAAACTGCATGATATGCAAGGAAATAAGCACAAATCCTTATTTTGGTACGTCATACAGAATTAATGACATACTAACGATAGTTGGCCGTATTTATTTACAACCCATATGACACAATCCAAAGAACATCGTATAAATTTACAATTACTAGTTTGGTTACGTGTAATAGCCATTGTAGGACAATATGCTGCTGTATATTTTTCCAGTAATTTTCTTGATATTAGCCTACAAACACAACAGTTGTATTTATGGATTGGTATTTATGCTGTCATAAATGCGCTTACCTATTTCCGTATCTATCGAAACTTTGAGATTCATCGCTGGGAGTTCTTTGCACACCTGCTGGTAGACATCATCATTCTAACGATACTTTTCAAATATTCTGAAGGTGGCGCAAATCCTTTTGTTTCACTGTATTTAGTACCTTTAACCATATCGGCAATTACATTACCTGCAATTTTCACCTGGCTGCTTGCGGCCATAAGCGTTGCTTGCTACGGGTTATTAGTATGGGTAATTAATCCAATGAATGAGCATAGTTCACACGCACACAATTTTGAGCTGCATGTTACAGGCATGTGGTTAGGTTTTGTAATAAGTGCCATTTTAGTTTCATTTTTTGTGGTAAGAATGGGACGCACCATTCAGTTGCAACAAAAAGAATTAGCTGAACAAAAGAATAATGCCTTAGAAAATGAACAGTTAGTTAAGCTTGGAACCATTGCAGCAAGCACCGCTCACGAACTTGGAACACCTTTAGGCACTATGCAACTTGTAATAGAAGATCTAGAAGAAAATGATTTATCAAATAAAAATAACAAGCAACTTGCAACAATACGAGATCAGATTAAGCGCTGCAAAGAGGCATTATCTGTTTTATCAGCATCAGTAGGTAGTGCACCACTAGAAAAAGGTGAGCCTATGCGACTACATCATTTCATAACTGATTTGTTAGATGATTGGAAAATATCACGCCCGGAAGTGAATATTGAAACGACATGGAAAGGAGACTCCTCTGGGCCCGAAATTCTTGCTGAGCGTTCATTAAAGCAGGCTATTAAAAATATTTTAGATAATGCAGCAAACGTTTCACCAGAATATGTTCGTTGCAATGCTACCCTGAGCCCAGATGCACTCACACTTCTAGTAATTGATCATGGACCAGGCATTCATCTAAATGATACCGAAACTATTGGGCAACAGCCTTTAAGAGAAAAAAGTAAAGGCTTAGGACTTGGATTATTTTTATCCCATAACATCATTAAACGATTTGGCGGAACAGTTTCCTTGAAGAATAGAGCTGAAGGTGGGTTGCAAACTACCATCTCATTACCACTTAAAGAATTAGTAATTTAATGACTAGTGACGAAAAAAATCTACTCATTATCGAAGATGATGAAGATTATTCTTCTGCCTTAACAATAGCTCTAGAAAAAAAAGGCTTCATTGTGCAAAGTGCCAGCTCAGTTGCAAGCGCTATTGATTCCGCAAAGACACACAAACCCAAATATGCGCTTATCGATTTACGACTTGGCAATGAATCTGGTCTCACCATTATACCAACACTAAAGGCCATAGATTCAAAAATGAGAATAGTGGTACTTACGGGCTTCGCAAGTATTGCAACAGCTGTGGAAGCAATCAAACTAGGAGCAATTCAGTATTTAACTAAGCCAACCAGTAGTGAAGAAATCTATAATGCTTTTTTCAAGCCAGAAGGAAATACCAATCAAGCACTAAAACCCAATCCAATGTCTGTGAAACGGTTAGAATGGGAGCATATTCATAAAGTGTTAAATGAACATGAAGGTAATCTATCTGCGACTGCACGCTCATTGGGCATGCATAGAAGGACACTGCAAAGAAAGTTAAGCAAGAGACCAGCCGAAACGTAGTTCTGCTGTAATAGGATTATGGTCAGAAGACTGCACATCATAAGTATCAGTGCTTTCGGGTGTTAGCGCACGAACATAGATATGGTCTAATACCTGCCCAAATATAACTTTACGATGATCTTCCTGAAAAGATAGCGCCTTAAGTCCATGCTTAATGGCTAATGCATCAAGAATTTTCTTACGTTTTTTTCGCCAAGTATTAAAATCACCAGAAAGAATAACAGGGCCTTTATGCTTAGAAAGTTCATTGCATATCTTCTCAATTTGCATACGAAACTGCTTAACACCCAAGGTAAAATTTATTGCGTGAATATTGACGACAATAAGGGTTTCCTCAGTATCTGATAATGCATATTCAGTAATATTTGTACACTTTGGAGTAGCTAACCAAGGCTCCCAACAAGTAAGTCGATGTTCTCGTACTGGCTGATGCTTACTGATGGTCATTACACCCGTTATATGCTTTTTTGTTTTATACCCCTTAGCAAAGGTCCAATGAACAGTCTCATCAAAAACTTCAGTTAAGTCAGAATGCAAAACGGCTTCTTGAATGACTACTAGATCTTTACCATCTATTAGATCCGATAAATCATCTTGCCAATTTTTATTTAGCCCTTTTTTAATATTCCAGCATAAAAAATTGATTATTGAAGCATCAGGCGCTGAAGACTTACCGTCAAAATCAGCTATTGATTGATTGTCTTGATACAAATGATTTCCATATCGATGTAATTTATCACCTATCTAAACTTTCCTAAGCCTAGACTTAACGAAACAAAATCTTAGCCTAGCAAAAGTTAAATTAATGCTTTGAACTGCATATTTGGATCAATTAAAGGAATACATGGCAAATAGCTATCAAACTTTTAACTTTGCGTTGAAAGATACCGCTCATAGCCTTAAGACTACCAGTGCTTGCATGATTAACCACCCACATAAGCTTTCTGCGAACAAGCTTCAGGAAAACCATCACTCGCCGATATAACTCATTATCTCAACGAGTATTTTAGATAATGAACAGACGCAATACACCTGAAAGCCCGCGATTTCGCTTAGGTCTACATGATACTTTTAGGCTTTTATGGCCTTATGGTAAACGTAATTTTATGAGCCAAGTTGAAGGGATTTGGTTTATTGTATTTTACCTCATCATATTTCAACTGCTCGTTTTACAACTTCCTATCGTTTATGCAGCTATGATTGCGGTAGGGATTTTCATCGTTGCAGCAGGCTTAATGTTCTTTATGGAAGGCTTGCGTTTAGGCTTGATGCCTCTAGGCGAAATTATTGGGAGTATATTGCCACGTAACAGTAGCATGCCAATCATTTTACTATTTGCATTTTTGCTGGGTGCAGGCGCAACTTTTGCGGAACCTGCCATTGCAGTACTAAAAGCTGCAGGGAGTGGCGTTATTCCAGGTGAAGCACCATTATTATACAGCTTGTTAAATGACTTTTCCGGACAACTCGTTAGCAGTGTTGGAATCGGTGTTGGCCTTGCTGTAATGCTAGGCATACTGCGTTTTTTCTATGCTTGGCCACTAAAGTTTCTTGCTATACCTGCAGTGACTATTTTACTGATACTTTCTTTTTATTTTAGCCAAGTACCTGAATTACGTGACATATTGGGACTTGCATGGGATTGTGGTGCAGTAACTACGGGCCCTGTCACAGTGCCACTAGTCCTTGCGTTAGGAATCGGGGTTTGTCGAGTTGTAAGTAGTAGTTCAGGAGGTGGATCAGGCTTTGGCATAGTAACACTAGCCTCTTTATTCCCTATTTTGGCAGTACTACTTCTATCTTTATATCATTACACCAGCAATGATTATTATGGTGCCCCAAACTACAAAGGCTCCATAGCTGTAGAAACTAAACAAACTATTGAATCAAGCAGTAAAACAGAAACAGATACTAGTTTAGTGGCAATCTCTAATGTTGAATTTGATAACTATTTAAAGACAGGTGAATTACCTGATGGATACAAGTTAGATTTTGATGGCGGTAAGGCTGAATTAGTCGATGGTAAAATCATAGTTACAGACCCCAATCTAGTCGTAAAGAAAATTTACTCCCGTGAATATAAATTTATTGATGACAATACTTGGGATTCTGAATCTTCAATCATTAGTCAATTCAAAGAAGCATTTATCGGTGCGCTTCGTGCCATTATACCTCTTTGCTTATTCTTATATTTTGTGCTCCGACTGATCCTTAAACAACGATTAGATAAAGATAATGACGTCGGCATAGGTGTAACATTTGCACTTGTTGGGATGGCACTATTTAGTTTAGGTATCACCCTCGGCTTAACACCACTCGGTGGACAACTTGGAAGTAATATTCCTCTAGCTTTTGCAGAAATAGTACCTTGGGGTCTTGGTCATACAGAAGGTCCACTATTTGGTGATGGCCATCTTGGCAAACTTGTTGCAGTCGGTTTTGCATTCTTTTTAGGATATGGTGCAACATTAGCAGAGCCTGCACTTAATGCATTAGGTGATACCGTTGAAAGAATAACGGTTGGTGCATTTCGCAAAAAACTACTCATGCAAACCGTTGCGATTGGAGTTGGTTTAGGGATCGGTGCTGGCATCATTAAAATGGCGTACAACTTACCCATCATTTGGATGTTGATCCCACCTTATGCATTAGTACTGCTTCTAACATGGCGCGCACCCAATAGTTTTGTTGATTTTGGTTGGGACAGTGCAGGTGTGACCACTGGCCCCATTACCGTACCTTTAGTATTGGCGATGGGCCTTGGTGTTGGCTCAAATGTCCCAGGAGTGAGTGATGGCTTTGGAATCCTAGCATTGGCATCAGTTGGACCTATCATGACCGTATTATCCGTAGGACTCTATACTCAAAGAAATGAGAAGAAGCTACAGGCTGAGAACGAGCCAAACTTAGAAAGTGAACTGGAAAGTGACTCAAAACCACTAGGAGCGGCATAAATGTTTAATAGTAAACACCATATTTCACTTATTACCGCAGCACTTCCTGTACCTTCTGCTAATGCTGTAATTAAAAATTTAACCGACAATGAATTAACCGACGTTCTGATCTCAAAAGCACGCGGCACTGTTCTTCGTGATCATTGGTGGAAATCCTGGGTACCGCCCATTAGTCCATCAAAGTCATTATTACACATGGTCGTGCCTGCACATGAGGTCGACCGCGTGGTTAATACCGTGATTGTTGAAGGTAGACTAGATATGCAATCTACTGGAGCTGTCTTTAGCACACCATGTGAAAGCTCTTATATAGGCTCTGAATTTGAAAACCTTCACATGAAAGAAGGTTTGAACACTACACCTGATTCAGACAAGCTATCTGAAAACTTAAGTGCAATTTTTTGCTGTGTTAGCCATAAATTAAGCGATACCATTGCGAAAGCTGCAATCAACGCTGGTGGCCATGGCCCAGTAGTATATTTTGCCGAGGGGAAAGGCCTTCGCGATCGTCTTGGTTGGTTACGTATCACTAAGGATAGTGAGCAAGAAATATTAATGGTACTTGCAGACAATTCAGATGTTGAAGCAATCTTTACTGCTATGGCTAAAGCAGGAGAATTTCATCTACCTGGGCGTGGATTCATGTATAGAATTCCAATTGATAAGGGTATGTTCAACCTACCAAGCCGAGTTGCTAACCCTCACTACACTGCCAATACACAGCAAATCATTCATGCAATTGATCATTTAGCAGGTCATACTCATTGGCGCGATCAATCTGCTTTTGATGTAGGTGGCCAAGGCAAAGGAGCTGGTCTCAATATTGGCAAGCAAAATAATCAACAACAAACCAACCATGTTTGCTTCTCAACAGTAGTTAATCGTGATCAGTCACAAAAAACGATGGACCTAATGCTCGATGCAGGCGCGCCTGGTTTAAATATTAGTTATTCACGTTATGTGTCTATGCATGAAGACGAACATGAGCATCCAGATCTGGCCCATGCACATGTTAATAATGAATATGCCACTATTCGCTGCATTACAAATCAACAAACTGCAGACTTAGTAACGGATGCATTGGAATCACAGGCAGAAAAAAAAGGAATTAAAGATATCTGTGTGCTCGCACACGCAGTACCGCGTATAGCAAAATATATTCCAGGCTCAAAAGATCATCGTAAAAAACCTAAGCTAGCAATTGCTTCATAA
>CAZVPJ010000010.1:0-14871 GCA_964629035.1 uncultured Thiotrichales bacterium
ATAACTCTTCTGAATTTTTCACGATTACCGTTACTTTTATGGTTGCCATGATGCTAATGATCATGCCTCTACCGGATTGGGCACGCTCCTACCGACCCGAATGGATTGCACTAGCGTTAATTTACTGGAATATTTTTGCACCTAAGAAAGTAGGTGTAGGGATAGCTTGGATGTTGGGGTTGTGCGTGGACGTGATTCAAGGTGCACTGCTTGGACAACATGCGCTGGGCTTTGCAATTACCGCCTATATCGCCATCCGCTTTCACCAACGTGTTCGCATCTACCCACTCCACCAACAAGCCATGTTTGTTGGCATGATTTTGTTACCGTATATGAGCATCTCGTTATGGATTTTAGGAATCTTGGGACAAGACCCTAAAACCTGGGTGTATTGGGCGCCCGTCATCACCAGCGTACTGGTGTGGCCATGGATATTTCTAGTATTGCGTGCTGTTCGAAAAACTAGTTCTATTTATTAGAATTCAAAAAACTCTAGGTGGGATCCTGCCACTTATTTGCAAGATTATTTGAAACGGTTTATTTTTCACGGGCCCCAATAATCGAAATAAAAAATTGTACTTTGCTCGATAATAAACTCAATAGAACCGCCACAACTGATCATGTGTGGGCCGGGAGCAACTTCACCCGCAACCCCAATAGAATGTGGCCATACTTTCCCATCCAATGTTATAGGTCCACACGCACCACCATTATCATCTTTAATCACTAAATAGGTTTTGCCATCTTTTGATGGCTCCACATTTCCCCTAAGGCTGCCTTGCTCACAGCTGGTGAGCACTAAAAACAACAGAGTTAAGCTCAAACATTTAAACATTTAAAAACCTACTCGCTATTATCAAGAATCTAGCTGACTTTTACTTTTCCAGAAAATTAAAATGATGTCAGACTGCTTTTAAAAACTATTCTTGCCCTGATGGATTCGTATACTCATCATTCAATTGCTGAACGAATCGATTCGCATCTTCACGGATTTTTATTAACTTGCTACGCGCATGCTTATTCCAACCGACCACAAAAGGTCTTGCTAAGGGCTGCCACCAACGAGTATTGCGTAAAAATCCATTGCGAATGCTTCCTGACAGCTCTTTTTCGGGCAATGATTTTGCTACCCACTTTGCCACCGACCCTCTTATAAACAGATGGATAATAAATAAAAATAAAAGCCCTAAAATAATTGCACTTGCCACTCCCAATGTTCCAAACTTTTCAAATGCTGTTCCACTTCCAAAATGCTTTATAAAATAAATCAGCATGCCTAAAAATATAGGTAATAAGACGATTGCATCAATCAGTAACACACGCTTTGCCCACGTGCGTGTAGCTTCTTGTACTTTTGGCACTAAATTATTTTCAATTTGATTTGCGGTATTTTCTAATGAACCAATAATGCGATATACGCGCTCTACACTTACTTCGGATATGCGTTTATATATTTCACCTAAATCATTATCTCGTTTACGTTGATACCGCTCTCGCAAGGCTTGATCTTCTATATGTACTGCCGCATCTTCATTATACGTAGAGTAAAAACGACCACTTACCAAACCACCAGAAGCTAATGCACGTTGCCATGCGGCCACCACTTCCTCTGCATTGTCTTCGCCCGCGGTGGTATCGATTTGATTTAAGACAAATAATACTTTATTGGCATCATTACGACGTACCGTACCCGCGACTAAATGCTCCAAGGTATCGCGCATCGCACCCGGCTCGGGATGACGTGCATCAAACAACACAAGCACTAGATCAGATAGGTTGATGATATGGTCTGTTATTCGCAAGGTGGATGTACGTTGCGCATCGGCATCAAATCCTGGGGAATCTATTAATATTTTGCCTTTAATTAAATCAGTTGGACAGGTTTTAAGTTGCAGGTAGGTATCAATACGTGAACCTTCACCCGCGGATACTTTTTCTATTTCATCACTGATTTGATAAAACGGAAAACGCGGATCAGAATCTAATGCTAAACCCGGAAGCACTCTTACTTTGTCATCACTGCTATAGCAAATAACCGTGAATTTATCATCTACGGCTTGGTTGCCAGTCTTTTGCAAATCAGTTTGCACAAAGTGGTTGATAAAAGTGGACTTGCCTGCAGAAAATGTACCCAGAACTGAAATTAATGGCCACCAGGAAATGTCAGTGGTATAAGATTCTTTATTGGTCAGTATTCCTAAGTTGTATGCAATCTTATCCAGTTCACAAAAATGATTGACCACCTCAACTAACAGTGGGTTTTCGTTTTTAATATGACTGCGAAGACTTTTTATTCTTGCCTTAAGATTGGCATCGGGCCCATTTAGCATTCAATATCCTATTAAATGTAGCGATGAAATATAGTAAGTAGAGATGATGAAAGTTAATGATTATTGTCGCACAAAGCTCGACATCTGCAAGCAAGTACACACTATAATACCAACTTAAAACCTCATAACACCTGTGTTATTGGGGCTTATGTTGCATATTTTTCAATTGTTTTCTGAATTTTACACATGGGTCTTCATTAGTATGATTGGGCGTGAAATATAAAATATCATATAACTCTGAATCTATTCCTGAATCTATTCCTGGACCTGGCTCCAAATCGGGCCCAGAAACTTGCTCATTATCTTGCCCATCATCTTGTCCTGAATCTAAACTTGATTCGTCTTGCAAATAAGCTTTTAACGTTTCTTCCCCTTCAAGCACCGGCACGAAAGCGATAGACAAATATGAAGTCTCATTAAAGTTTCTGCGTAATTGCATCGGCACTGCATAATCATTTCTTACATGACCACTGCCTGCAATAAATACAACGGGTGTTTTTTTGTCGATGAGTGAAGTTGCCATAAAACGATCACGTTTCATTTGCGCACGCGACATATAATTAATTAATCCAGGATTAGCATGTCCACAATGAGAATCAATGATCGTCTTTTCAAGCTTGGTAAAGTTTTCTTTGGTATAAGAGTACTCCCGTAATAGATTTTCTTTGTTTACCTCACCTTGCTCACTTGACCAACGCTGCAAGTTCTTACTACTGATATTGCCCGCGTATAAATCTAGCTGATGATTGACCACAGACTGTAAAATGGGTGCGTATAATGACCAAGGCCAACCATCATTCAACATGTTTGCTAATTCTTGTAACTCGTCTGCTTTAACCCAATTTTTTGGCTGATCTTGCCAGGATTCATTGGATAACATTTCCATTACGATAGTAGGTTTAGCACCTGAATTTACCAATGTGTTGATAAGCCTGGCCTGTAATAGATGATGATCATGATTAGTATGGACTTCACCCATAAGAATATAATCATATTGAACTAGCTCTGTATTCAACTGTTGCATGGATATCCATGCGCGCTTATGAGTGTCCCATATTTTGCCGACTAAGCGATTATCTTGAAAAAAAGGAGATTGCCAGCCCTCAGGCTCTTGCTTAGCTGATACACTGCCTTGTAATAAGAATAATAAACATATAAAAACATTTAGCAGGTATTTTAGACTTTGCTTCAATTTTTTTAAGGTCATCAATATATTCATAATGGAATTTAGAATATTAACTACCACACAAGAATTAGAATCGTTTTGCAAAGCGTCTAGCGATGTTGAATGGCTAGCGCTTGATACGGAGTTTATACGTGAAAGGACCTACTATCCAAATTTATGTTTAGTTCAAATTGCCTCTGATCGGGATATCGTTTGCATTGATACTATTGCAATAAAAGATCTTACAGCCCTAGAAAAGCTGCTATACCAACCTTCTATAACAAAAATTTTCCATTCAGCCAGCCAAGATCTTGAAATATTTGTAAATCTATTTGACAAGGTTCCTACCCCAATGTTCGACACCCAAATAGCCGCGAGTTTATTAGGGTTTGGAGATCAAGTAAGTTATGCATACTTAGTCAATGAAATTTGTGGAATAGAACTAGATAAATCACTATCACGCACAAACTGGGAGCGAAGACCGTTAACTGTGGAAGAGATTCGCTACGCTGTCGACGACGTAAAATATTTAGCAAAAGTTTATATATATTTAAAAAACAAACTCTCTGAGCAACAACGCAGTCATTGGTCTGAATTTGAATGTAATACTTTATCTGCACTAGAAAGATACAAAGTTGATGCAAGCAAGATTTGGAAATCTGTTAAGGGAGCAGGTAAATTAGAACCGCCACAACTAATAATACTTAAGCAACTTGCCGAATGGAGAGAGTATCAAGCGATTGCCGAAAATAAACCTAGACGCTGGGTACTAAGTGACAAAGCATTGCGCAGTTTAGCCATAGAACAACCGCTCAACACAGAATCACTTCAGCATGTCGAAGATATTAAACAAGAGCATGTTGGGTATGTTGATGCACTTTTTGAAGAAATTGCTATTGCTAAAAATATTCCTGAATCTGAATGGCCAGAAGCTAACCAGAACAAACCATTCAGCAATGAACAACGAAAACTAATTAAGCAAGCACAATCATTTATTCGTGAACGAGCCGAAGAACTAAATGTTTCACCCAGCCTGTTAGCCACTCGCAGCGTAGTTGAAAAGCTTGTCCGTGGGGGACGAGAATTGGATATCTTATCCAGCTGGAAAAAAGAGCTGGTTGGCGACAAGTTAGTGGAACTCATCGAAGCTGGTGACCTAAGGTAAATGAATGGCCTACCCTTTCATAATCATTCTTTGCAATAAAACTCATGATATGGCCAATGCGATATTGAAAATAAAGTCACCTGTTAGATAATTACAGCCATGAATACAGATGAAATCCAAAAATTAATAGAAGCCGGAGTTCCTAACGCTAAAGCTATAGTAAGCGGTGGCGAGGGCAAGTACGAAGCAATCGTTATAAGTGACTGCTTTGCTGACATGAGCATGGTTAAAGAACACCAAATGGTGTACGCAACGGTTAAACCGCAAATTGCTAGTGGAGAATTACATGCTCTGAGTATTAAAGCTTACACACCAGAAGAATGGGAAAAGCAGCAAACTTAACTTTAAGCTTTAGGTTGTCACGTAATAATCTAACGAGAGCAGCCTAACGATCACAACATCTACTAGAAAAAATAATGGTTATTCTAAACTTATCAATTTTAGTACGTTGCATCATCGTCAATATTAATTACCGATAACCCCGCCTGACCAGCAAAAAACGCAGCTACATTTTTCATTTCTTGTTCGCTAAGTGCAGCAACAATACCGGCCATAATCGCATTTTTACGATTACCATTTTTATAAGACATGAGTGTATGAAACATGTAATCCGCATGTTGGCCTGCGATACGTGGGAAATTTGGAGTTGGGCTATTACCATCAGTTCCATGGCAAGCCACACATTGCGTAGACACTTCTTCACCACTTCTCGCTGGAGCAGCTTCATGGTCTGTATCATGATCCTTCTTTTCAGAAGCATAAGCGGGCACAACAACCATAATTAATAAACCAACGATAATACTGATAAATGATTTTTTCATGATGTAACTTCTATTCGATATAATTTAAATTACGAATGCCAAGTAAAAAGGCATTATGTTTTATTATTTAAGCGATTGGAAATAGGCACCTATATCTGCCATATCTTCTTCACTCATACCTGCAGCTTGTGCTTGCATCGTGCCGTGATTGCGTTCACCGGATTTGTAACCTTTAAGCGCAGCAACAATATAATCAGCATGCTGCCCCCCTAGCAATGGAACATGATACGTTGGATATACATTTGTGTAGCTAGGTACACCGTGACAACCCAAGCATGTTTCTGATTTAATTTTTCCTTGTTCAACATTACCTGCTGCAAAACTCACAGATGATGCAAACAAACCTAACACGATAATCATTGATTTTGTGCGCAAAGTTAAACGCATAGCTGAATCTCTCCGTAGAAGTAATATGGCTAAAATTTGGTCGATGAGTATACCTATTTTTGAAACAATTTGGATCTCTCCTTTTGGGCAAAATAGTAACATGGCAATGGATATAAATTATCAAATGTCATATAACAGTCATGAATGGTGTATTACGAAAATTTAAACTCTGCTTCAGTTAAAGACCTACTAAATAACTACGGTATTGAAGTGATCTGTTTGGATACCGATAACGACATTCCATACAGCTTCTGGGGCCACCCTGAGGCCGGAAGGCTAGGTTCAAAATTATATATACGCGGGGATACTCCCATTCACTCCGTTCTGCATGAAGCCTGCCATTTTATATGTATGCCAGCCGAACAACGCTTTGCTGAAGAGGTTGACGCAAAAGGCTCAGCGCACGAGGAAAATGCAACGTGTTATCTTCAAATTATTTTAGCTGAACACATCTCTGGATATAGCAGGAATCAAATACTGAAAGACATGGATGATTGGGGTTATAGTTTTCGCCTTGGTTCAGCGTGCAACTGGTTCATCAAAGACGCAGAAGATACCCATGAATGGCTCATCAATGAGCATATTATCAATTCACTCGGTGAACCCACCTGGAACCTTAGAGGATGAATACTTTTAATGCAGAGGAACTAGTTTTTTATAAAGATTTATCCTGCAAGCAATTCATCGAGCTTATCGATTCCCGATTATTGATATATGGTAGATATTTGGCAGATATTGACATCTGATAGAAATATCCATAGCATTTTTACGACTAGCCAATACACTAGTTATATAAAGTCGCTGCTTTAATTCAACAACTTGCAGGGCGACTCAAAAATACTGCTAAAGCGATGACCGTCCTCAAAGCTTCTAGGTCGAGTCAGCGCCAATTCAATTCGAAGCTGAAGACGGACTCAAAGGTTACAATACATTCCAGAATACTTTTTAAACATCACACAATGCTTACCATTACTGTTTAGTAAACCATGCATCAAGGTGGTTAGTTATTAACTTTTGATACGCCTCAACACATAATCGAGGTCCATATAATATGAAAATAGAAACCCAAGCAATCCATAGCGGATATTCACCAGAGCCCACTACAAAAGCGGTTGCAGTCCCCATTTATCAAACCACATCTTATGCCTTTGATGACACTCAGCATGGTGCGGATTTATTTGATCTAAAAGTAGAAGGCAATATATATACACGCATCATGAACCCCACCACTGCCGTGCTCGAACAGCGTGTTGCAGAAATGGAAGGCGGCGTAGGCGCATTGGCCTTATCATCAGGCATGGCCGCCATTTCGTATGCAATCTTTGCGCTTGCAGAACAAGGCGACAACATTGTATCGGTAGCAACACTGTATGGCGGCACCTATAACTTCTTTGCCCATACATTACCAAAACTTGGCATTGAGGTTCGCTTCGTAGATTATCGCGACATGGATGCTATGGATGCTGCAATTGATGAAAATACTAAAGCTGTATTCTGCGAATCATTAGGCAATCCCGCTGGCAATGTTATTGACTTAGAAGCGCTATCAAAAATTGCGCACAACAAAGGCGTCCCTGTGATGGTGGACAATACGGTACCCACACCATACTTGTGCAAACCATTTGATTTTGGTGCTGACATCAGCATTCTCTCACTCACCAAATACATGGGAGGACATGGGACCTCTATAGGTGGGGTCGTTGTCGATTCTGGTAACTTCCCATGGGAAAAACATAAAAAGCGCTTTGCCATTCTGAATGAACCTGACCCCTCGTATCATGGCGTGGTGTATACCGAAGCGTTTGGTAAAGCAGCCTATATTGGACGCGTGCGAGTGGTGCCGCTTCGAAATATGGGTGCTGCGATTTCACCAATGAATAGTTTTCAAATACTGCAGGGCATAGAAACGCTTGCAGTGCGCATGGATCGACATTGTGAAAACGCATTAGCGGTTGCACAATATTTAGAAGAGCATCATCGCGTAAATTGGGTGAGCTATGCAGGCTTATCCACACATGCTGATCATAGTCTTGCACAAAAATATTTTGCAGGTCGTGCTTCAGGAATATTAAGTTTCGGTATACAAGGAGGAATCGAAGCAGGTACTAAATTTATTGATGCTCTTAATCTAATTGTGCGACTGGTCAATATAGGTGATGCAAAATCTCTTGCTTGTCACCCTGCTACCACTACACACCGTCAGCTTTCAAAACAAGAACAAGCTGCTGCGGGCGTCAGTGAAGACTTAGTGCGACTCTCTATTGGTATCGAGCATATTGATGATATTTTGGAAGATATTGAGCAAGCACTAGCTAAAACATAAGAACTAAAAACACTGAGCAGGAAGTGACGGAATACACCCCACCTATTGCTTACCGCAATGGCCATAGCAACACCATTGCAGCAGCATCGTTATTGCGCAAGGCTTACGCCACAAAAATAAGTCGTGACTTTCGCAAAAAGAGCAATGAACAAATCTTATCGCTTAAGCATGATGTAAAACTGCAGGGTTTATCTACTTTACATAATACTTCAGAATCTAAACCATTAGTGTTAATACTACATGGCTGGCTAGGGTGCGCAGATTCTCTATATTTGCTTCCTTTAGCAAGCCAATTACATGCAGACGGTTTCAATATCTTTCGACTTAATTTTAGAGATCATGGTGGCACTCAACACTTAAACAAAGAATTATTTCACTCGTGCCGATTAGAAGAAGTGCTACATGCCACACAAGCCATTCAGCAGCTGATCCCTCACTCAAATTTTTATATAGTAGGTTTTTCTTTAGGAGGAAACTTTGCACTACGGATTGGCGCAAAAGCTAAAGAAAATCATCTAAGAATAAATAAAATTATTTCAGTATGCCCGGTTATGAATGCGGCGAATGCATTGGACGAGACCCAATCTATGTTAAAAGTATATACCGAATATTACTTGCAACGCTGGAAAAACATGTTGAAAGTAAAGCATACACATTATCCTGATCACTACAATTTCGACATGATTAATAATCAAAATTCGCTCATAAATATGACCGAACATTTGTTATTAAACTATACGGAATTTGATTCAGTGAAAAATTACCTGGAAGATTATTCCATCACAGGGGATTGCTTGCAGTCTTTATCCGTTATGAGTGATGTGTTTATTGCCAAGGATGATCCTGTCATCCCGTTTGAGGACTGGGCAAAGTTATACCCCTCACAACATCTAAAAATACATCAGACTCGTTTTGGTGGCCACTGTGGTTATTTAAATGGATTATTTAATACCAGTTGGATTGATCAGCAAATCATAAAAAACTTACGAACATAAAAAAACCTACTGCATCAGAGATGCAATAGGTTTAAAGGAAGTCCCAGATTTTTACTGTGCTGGAGGAATAGTGCTAAATCCATTCTTCATGTATTTAGCCACATTCGTAGCACAATTAGTAAGATCATTGCCATCAGCAACATCGACACAATCCGAAGGCATACCGCCCTCTCCAGCCTCAGGTGCAGGCATGGTGATGCTGGTGATAAATGCGACATTAAATTCATTTTGTGCATTTACAAAATCAGTAATGTCGTCATATAAACCATCACTCAAGATGCCTCGGCCATCCGTACCATGACACGTTTCACAGCTGGCACCATTGATGACCTTCTTATATTCAATTTGGCCTTGAACTAGCAATGGATCTCCAGCATTCACGGTAGCCGTAACATTTTGCGTTACATTCGCTCCATTCACACCCGTACAATTTAGCGTAAAGGTTGTGGTCTCTTGCAGGTTAGCGATCACTTCACTATAAGTTGCCAAAGCAACATCTTTAGCACCGGTCCATGCAGCATTGGCAGGGTTTGCACTCGCAACACATGATTGCAGATCAGTCGGATTCCATGCCAGCGTCACAGCCTCACCCTGATTAACCGTTGCACTTGCGGCATTATTCACCGTAAAGGTCAATGCAGGATTAACCGCTACAACAGTTACATTCGTACTCACTAATGTTGGTGTTCCAATTGCATTATTACAGGTCAATGAGAAAGTAGTGTCGGCAACTAAATTGTTGATCACTTCCGTGCCATTTAATGCCTTGTCACCTGTCCATCCACCCGCAGCAGTACACGTTCCTACTGCACCTGTAGAAGTCCATGTAAGTGTTGTAGAACCATTAAATGGAACATTCATTGCCGGGTTAGCGGTCAAGTTTACAGTTGGTGCTCCTGGTGCTGCAGCAACCGTCACATCTACAGTAGCGACAACTGAATCAATGCCGCCCTTAGTACAAGTCAACGTAAACTGATTAACACCAGAGGTGGTTAAATTTGTAAGTGTTAACATACTGGTAGGCAACAACGCGCCCATCCATTGGTTACCTGGATTGGCACCGCCGGCAGTACATGCGTCACCATCTGATGCCCAATTTAAGGTAACCATGCCACCAAACGCTACACTTGCTTGATCAACAGAAAATTGACTAATCACTGGTTGCACATCGTTATCTGTATTGGTAACAGATACATCTGAAGCATCACGAGCACTATAAGATGGATCTGCACTAATCGCAGGTGCAGTAATAATACTGTAAGCAATGTTTCCATCTACCATCGGTGCAGCCGCATCATCAACACCGGTCACCGTTATAGTTTGCGGAACATTATAGTTTGCACTTGTAAAGGCCACTGAAGCAGGCAACACAGTGCCTTCTGCAGCATTGCTACTCGACAAACCAATGGTTACGGTTTGCGTAGGCATTGTTCCTAAAACGATTGTGAAGGTTGCAGCATCACCATTCTCACTTGTTGTTAAACCCGCAACTGGGTCAACTGTGATTACACCGGGTGGAGGCACTTCGTTATCTGTATTGGTAACAGCAACATCTGCAGGGTCTATGGCTGCATAGTCAACATCATTGCTGGCAGCAGTCGTAACAATATTATAAGCAATATCGCCATCAAGCACTGCATCATCCATACCCGTAACGGTAACTGTTTGTAATTGATTCCAGTTTGCCGTTGTGAAAGTGAGGGTGGTTGGATTCACACTCCCTTCTGCTGCATTGTCACTTAATAATGTGATATCTACATTTTCGGTAGGCAAAGTATTTAAACTTACTGTAAAGGTAGCCGTGCCACCCGCTTCCGTCGTGGTTAAACCTGATACTGGGTTAACATTAATTGCAGGTGTTGCAGGCGGAGTATTGTTGCCAGGTATAGCAAGACCTTGTACAAATCCTTCAATAATGAATTGTGATACATCACTCGCACAAGCACCCGTACACGATGCAGGATTATATGGTGATGCAGGCATTAATAAATCGTTGTATTGAGTGAGTGTTGCATGGTCAACACAAGTTGGACAATCTTGTATGTTATCGATCGGTCCACCAGCACTGGTACCTTTACCTTGCAAGCCGTGACAACCCACACATGAATATCCAGGATCTACATAAATATCATGTCCGCGTTTTGCGGTATCAGACAAAAGTGCAGTATTAAGACCACTATTACCGCTGGTAGGCATTTCACCGGAACTCTCACCAGATGATTCACCACCACAAGCGCTAATAAAAAATGAAATGATCGCCACAACAGCGATGCTTTTTATAATGCCATTCATTGTTCCAACTCCAATTGAAATCAATTTATTTTTACTTGTTACTAAATGAAAAATCCTATTTCCACTTAACACAAGTGCTTAATATAATTTTGAAATGACTATACTTTTGCCCATTCCTCAATCACATTGATTTTCGACATAAGGCCGATTACTCATGACCTGATATCTACAGTGACTATGATAGTTACCTTAATGAATGATTAATAATTTATAACGAACCATTGATCCGTTTTTTTTGCCCATTAGTCATGATCACAACTTAAGCAAAAACGTGAACTGAAAATTAACTACCTTAAATCAGTAGATTAGATAAACAGAGATAATAGTTTACAATTTTGGTGGGATTGGTTTTAGATGTGCGCTTAGGCGTGTAGGAGTTTGCTTCAGCTTCCACTGAAACATTGCCGTGTAGGCGAATATAGCACGCACGTATTCACGTGTTTCAGTAAATGGGATGGTATCTACCCATACATCCGCAGGCAATTCAATGTCATCAGGAAGCCATGCGTTTACACGATGAGGGCCTGCATTATATGCAGCTGACGCTAACGCTCGATGCCCATTAAATTTATTCAACATGTCGCCAATATATTTACTGCCAAGATTTATATTAAAACTGGGTGTATTCAAGTCCTGTCGAGTTGGGGCTTTAATTTTTAACTGTCTAGATACTTGTTTTGCTGTCGCAGGCATAAGCTGCATTAAACCCCGCGCACCAACAGGTGAACGGGCTTGCGGATTAAATGCACTTTCACGTCGAATAATTCCATACACAAATGCTGGTTCTAAACTTCTTTTGGAAGAATATTTATTAACATGTGCTGTAAACGGAGTAGGAAAACGAATACTTAAATCATCAAAATACTTTCCTTTGGCAATTGTGCGAATTGCATAATCATGCCAATCCCATTGATGTGCTAAAGATGCTGCAATTTGAAACTGTCGCGACGAATAATTTTGAGTAGCATAATTCCATTCTCTTCGCGCATCTGTTAATTGATTGACCAACAATAATTCTTTTGTGCGAATAATACTTGGCGTCTGCTTTATTTCCTCTAACTCCTTGTTGTCATATAAAACAGGCTCATCAACTATATTATACGGTGCTAAAAGTTTATCTGCTGCCAAAAAACCATAGTAGCTACGTTCGGAAGCAATCGATTGATATATTTTTTCCGCATCTGACTGTAAACCTTTTTCTGATAAGGCACGCGCTTTCCAATATTGCCATTGCGGCTCAACCTTTTCTTCATCATCTAACATAGCAATACCGCGCAATACCAATTCCCAATCTAAGCTTCTTATTGCTGACCGGGTCCGCCACATACTTGTGGAAGGATCTACCAGTTCTTTAGGCAATTGATACATCCAGGTAGTAGCACGCTGATCATGTCTATATGCAGCGCGTAACGCAAAATCTCGTTCTACTTCATCATGTAAATCTGAACCAAAGGCATAGTTATCTTGTATATTTAACCAAGTAGCATGTGCACCTGTGAGATCCAACCTTGCAAGACGTTTCAATCCATGGGCTATAATTCGCCGATTGAGATGTGTATCTTTCTGCAAAGCCTCACTTCGCAGTTTTGATCTTGGATTAACATGAACATCCAACCAAAGCTTTGCAGCACTTTGTTCGCTCTCAGGTAATTTCTTTGCCAAATAAGTTGCTAAGCCTTGACGACCTTTAGCGATTGCAATACTGAATCGTTCCCATACCTGTTCTTTCGTTAAATACCCTTGATCCTCGTACCATTCAAATAACGGATCACATGCCTTGGGTTGAGATTTATCCACTATCCATAAGTCCCGAACTTGATCTATATATTGTTGTTTACTTTCTGATAATTGCCCACGACGTATTTTTGTGAGCAAAAAGTAGCACTGCAGATCTGCGCTTGTTTCATTTCTATAATATTTAAGAAAACTATCAGGACGATTTTTTCTTCTTAGTTGTGAAAGCCAGGCCACACGAAGCCTGCTTGCTAATGGACCATCATCATATGTTTCTATATATGCATCGATATCTTCATCATGCAAACTTGAGATGCGTGAACGTAACTCGTTATAAATCAGATAAGGATAAAGAGGATACTCAGTGAGCTGAGGCAGAAATTGTTGATATTGGTTAATTTGCTTCTTGTTTAGTGCAGTGCGAGCTTTTTCATACAGATCACGCTCATGTTGCCAGTCTGGATTAGCTTGCACCTGAAGAATACTTAAGGATGAGAAAAGTATAATGATGCTGCCAACCCATTTAGACAGCGGTATTTTTGAACCAATGAGTATTGGTATAGATAAGGATTTGCACAACGAGGCACTATGTTGCGCAAATTTTACTGCATAGTATTTAGAAAGAAGTCGCTTCCTTGAAAGTATCGTTAAGTTGTTCTTCAGCTTTATTTGAGGCAATTTTTTTACTAGCTTTCTGGTCTGATTTTTCAACGAGGCTGTCACCGTCATGGATTTTCATTGTGCCATCAATGAGCGCACCTTGTGCAACTGATACAGCCGTACCACTTACGTTACCAAAGATTCTAGCACTTCCAGTAATTTCTAGCTTACCGCGTGCAAAGACATCTCCCTTTACTGTACCACCAATAGTGATGTCATCGGTATGAATATCACCTTCCCAGACGGCCGTCGAAACCAACTCGACTAATCCATCTATTTCGCCATTACCTTTAACCGTGCCACTGATAATAATAGAACCGGTGCCTTTTACATCACCTTCTATTACGAAATCTTTGCCAAGAATTGTACCAGGTGTAGAAACTTTATCGCGTAATTTTCGCATTCCCATATGGTGCCTCCACTCATATATTTACGTGAATTGATTATATACCCATGCTAACGACTGGATGAGATAAGCAGGCAATCATCCCGACTGGTGAGTTAAATAATGCTATGAACAGACAATTTGCTTAAAATTGATCAAATATGGATACCGCTAAGAATTTCTTTGAGACGCTATATAATTCACCTCATTACACTTATGGCTGGATCATTCTAGCAGTGCTAGCAATATTGCCAGCTATTGTAAGTGGCAATCTAATACAACATGACTTATCCAAGTATCTTTCTGGCAAAATCAGTCTGAAGCAAATCCTAAAACCTATGCTTTATAATATGGTAATTTTTATTGCTTGTATTTGCATCATGGCCTATGCATTTTATGTGTATGTATGGATATAACTCACTCAGGTTCGACACAAGTTAATTAAGCATCAATTTCTTAGCTGTGTAATAAAAAACAGAACTACTTTGCTTGATCTTTGATTAAAACAGCCACGCCTAGCATCATCAAGACCACACCCAGTACTAACTGCACTGTAAACGGCTCTCCCAATAACATAATGGCTAAGGCAATGGTAAATACCGGGCCAAGCATAC
>CAZVPJ010000010.1:14971-17246 GCA_964629035.1 uncultured Thiotrichales bacterium
GGCTCTCCCAATAACATAATGGCTAAGGCAATGGTAAATACCGGGCCAAGCATACCCACCACACCCGTTTGTGCAGGGCCTAATCGATTTATAGCCTCAACCATCATAAAGCTTGGTATCACAGTGCTGAATATCACTAGCAACAAAAGCCAAAGCCATGCATTAAAACTTAACGTTAAGGTTGCTATATCTAAGACAAGAGCACCATGCAGTAATCCGAATATACAAGAAGAAATCATGGCGATACAGGTAAACAGTTGCGACCCCAACTGCTTAATGTAACGCTTGCTAAATAGCACATAGAACGCAAAACTCAACGCAGACCCTAATACCAATAACGTACCATGGAGCGCGGCTTCCCCAGATAACGCTATTTCTTGCCCCATCACCACCCATAAACCAGCATAGGTGATCACTAATGCGAATAGTAAGCGGCGCGTTAAGGGTTCATTAAAAAAAAAGAAGCCTAAGAGAGCCACCATAAAGGGATATGTAAATAAACCCAGCCTCTCTAACTGCGCACTGATCAATTCAAGACTCATTAAGTCAAGCAATGACGCCAAATAATATCCAATAAACCCTAACCAAAAAACTTTAGTTACTACAGACCTACTCGTAATTGCACTAGAGTTTTTTACACGAAGTAACCATATCAATATAATTATATAAATCGGCAGAGAAATCGCCATACGAAAAAACAGTACTTCATCAGCACCTAACGCTTCGAGATAAAGAAATTTAATAAATATTGATTTTAATGAAAACAGTAAAGTGCCAAACATTGCTAGCACAAACCCTGCAGACAAGCTGTTATTCGGCAACATGCTTACATAACTATTGGTATAACCATTAGAGCTGTTTAATAAAAAAATCAGGAAGATTTTTCTATCACTTTGAAAACAGCACGTTGTTGGTTTTTTTCTTCCGCCAATTTTGTCTCTTGAATAGTTGAGTAATGACTGATCTCTACATCATCTTCAATCTTGGTGGCCACAATCGAAGAATATGTAGATAGTTTCCCTAAACTTTCTAGTTTTTGATGCAGAGCATTTTCAACGGATGCATGCCATCCCGATGGCATCACATCATGCACAATCAATAGTCCGTTTTGACTTAAATTACCCCACGCAGTATCAATTTGTGCTTTTTGCTCTTCTGGATTGAGGTTTGATAGAGAATGGATCAAGCAGATTACATCCGATGTATCTGTGAAATTAATCGAGCTCACGTCTCCCATTTGAACATCATGACGACCACCAGTATGAGGTGCAAAATAGCTTGAAAAGTTTTTTGCCACCGTAGCTTCAGCATTAGTGATATGAAATGTGCTACCTGACTCCGCATTGATATAAGTACTGAGTAACAAATCGGTAACCAACAACCCATAATCATTACTTACACAATTCACACTCACAGGTGTTTTTACACCAAATGTATCTAATATGATGCGCTCTATTACCGAATTATGCGTGTAGTTTGCCCAGACCCTTGTGGCGATATCTGCGAATGTAACTGACAAGTCGTCTCGATTTCCCGTTTCTAATAATTTACTTAAAGCAAGATTTGCACGTTGCTGATAAAACCATTGTGCAGTGCTTGGAATAGGGTCTGGCCATTTACGACCAACACCTAATGACATAACTCCATCATTTTCTGCCCGTACATTACTAAACCCTGTCCAACGTTCTCGACTTAAAAATATATTTTCCAGAAAACTTCGCGACCAATAACCTTTTTCCTGAGCTTGCCCCTCTGGATATACCGGCAAAATAATAACACCACCAGGCTTAACTACTTTTAATAATTCCAATAAAAATGATGCACCCCAATTACTTGCAAATAATGGGATGCTTATACCTATGTACACCCTATCAAAGATGCAGGGTAACGATGGATAAAAGAAATTCCCAACCTTTTTATCATGCATATCAATACTTAAGTGCATTGATGTAGGCGTCATACTATATATATTATCGTCTGGTCGGATCTGATTATTCTTATCTCTCTCTCCAGAAAAATAATATTCCAAATCTTCGTTGATAAATTCTTCAGATAAATGAAATGCTGCATCCGCCATAACTGAGATTCTTAAAGTAAATAGGAAAATAATAGTTGAAGATGAATTCTGCTTAAGCAGAGCACCTCTTGCAAGGTAATTTAATAAGGGAAGATACCCTTATTAGCGAAATGTTAAACTTAAACCCAAACCACCTCGTTTTGAATAAGAATTTCGTGGCACCTTAAAGGTTGATCCACGATAACTATTAATGGATCG
>CAZVPJ010000010.1:17346-21708 GCA_964629035.1 uncultured Thiotrichales bacterium
TGGTTGAGATATACGATTTGTGGTGGAGGGTGTTGTGAAGCCTTTTGTTTGCGCTTATTTAATTGCATTTGCTTACGCTCAATACGCTCTTCCCTCATTCTCGCCCATTGATTAGATATCGAGTAATAGTTTTCTCGGTAAGCCGCACCACCTGAGTTACTGTAGACATTTGACACAATAATTTGTCTAGTTGTTTTAGTAGCCTCTTCTTCAGGCAACTGATCCGAATAATGTGTGACACCCTCTGCATCTACCCACTTATGCACAATGTCTGCCTGCGCGTTAAAAGTAGTCAGCCAAAACAAAAACGTTATTAAGACTAGGGATATTGGTTTACTAATATACATAATGATTAGACTTTAGCGCGTAAGTATAGTTCTGTCATGCACTAAGCACTGGTTGAGCTATTTCTCAATTACTTGCCAACCATTTAAATCTTTAGGAGCACTATGCTTTTCTAGCATGTCCCAGGTGGTAAAGCCTGATTGCTGATTATAGACCGCTTCTGCCGCTTCTTCGGGTGTTTGGAATGTTAAAGTGGGCATATTATCGACCCATAAATCCCATAGCCCCAAGGGTTCTTTTTGTATTTCAAATATCGATACTTCAGTTTCTAATTTATACTTCATCGATAAATTATAACTCAGAATATTTTCGGATAACGTGTCAACTGCAAATTTCTTTTTTCATGGTTTGTTTCCAGACCATATTGAAGCCAATGAAGGAACTGGCAAAGTAGTATCTAAAGTATTATTTGATGTTGATTTTGAAGGTGTATTTCACTCTCATCTGCTAGCAGACATTTGGACAATTGATGAAAATGAATGGGAATCTGATGGAAGACCCATCTATGAAGTACGGTACGACCTGCCTTTTGACTGTGAATATTTTCCAAAATCAGTTGTGGATTATTATCAAATAGTCATGGGACCACAATCAACTACCATCAGCCATAGTGGACCAAAAGGGGCTGTACCAAACCACAATGTTTATCGCGTTCAGTGGAAAATTGAGTTGCCAGCAATTTCTAAATGAATATCACTATCTAGGTTTTTTTAATATGAATGATAAAACTTCTCCTCCGATTGCGGCAATCCACGAACACGAAATTTCACAACATGCTGTTACACGCATCGATAATTATGCATGGCTAAAAGATAAGAATTGGCAACAAGTCATACAAAAACCTGAAGTCTTATCAGAAGATATAAAAGCATATTTAGAGGCTGAAAATAGTTACACCAAAAAGACCTTGCAACACACGCAATCGTTACAAGAAAACTTATTCACAGAGTTGCGCTCACGTATTAAAGAAAATGACAGCACCGTTCCTGAAAAAGATGGTGATTACTTTTATTATGTTAGATTCGAAGAAAATCAACAGTACCCCATTTACTGCCGCTACCATAAAAATTTTCCAGATCGTGAAGAAATTTTATTAGACGCGAACCTTATCGCTAAAGACCACGAATATTTTGATATTGGTGATGCAGGCCACAGCCCAGACCATATGTACTTTAGCTATAGTGCGGACACAAAAGGTTCAGAATTTTATACACTCTTCACGATTGAATTAACTACAGGCAAACTTCTTAAAGACATCATTGAAAATATTCAAAGTGTTTTTGTATGGGCACATGATAATCAAACATTATTCTATACAACGCTTGATGATAATCATCGCCCCGACAAAGTATTCAGGCATGTTCTAGGTGAAGAGATAAACAATGACGAGATGGTGTACGAAGAGCTAGATCCTGGTTTTTTTGTTTCTCTGGACATCACTGAATCCAATAAATACATTTTAATCTCTGCACATGATCATGTGACCAGCGAAATTCATACTATCGATGCCTACAATCCTAAGAAAAAAGCGCGCTGTTTTTCTAAGCGACAAACAGGTATTGAATATGAAATTTCTGAACACAATGGAATATTTTATGTCGTCACCAACAAAGACGGTGCTGAAGATTACAAAATCATGAAAACTTCTTTAGAAGAATCAGACCAAACCCATTGGCAAAATGCGCATAAACCCCCAAAAGGCGTCTTATTAAGAGGCATCTATGTTTTCAAAGATTATTTGATACGCTCCGAACGAATTCAAGGTTTACCCCGTATTACAGTAGTAGAGCTTGGTAATGACAGCTTTCGCGGCGAACATACTATCGAGTTTGATGAGGAAGCTTACGAACTAAATATAATTTCTGGCTATGAATTTGTTACCGATACATTACGCCTTTCATATACTTCCATGACTACGCCAACACAAATTTTTGACTACCAAATGTCAACGCGTCAGCGAGAACTAAAAAAACAACAAGAAGTACCAAGTGGCCATCATGCTAATGACTACATTACTCGTAGATTATTCGCCATAACTGCTGATAACGAGAGTGTCCCCATTTCACTGCTTTACAAAAAAACAACGCCTCTAGATGGAAACGCTCCAATGTTACTGTATGCCTACGGTTCTTATGGAAGCTCTATGCCTGCAAGCTTTTCAACAAATCGCTTCAGCCTGGTAGATCGTGGTTTTATTTACGCGATCGCACATGTCCGTGGCGGCATGGAGAAAGGATATGCATGGTATAAAAACGGAAAACTTGAACATAAAACCAATACCTTTAGTGACTACATTGCATGCGCTGATCACCTGATCAATGAAAACTATACTAGTACTGGAAAAATTGTTGTTCATGGTGGTTCTGCGGGGGGCATGCTGGTGGGCGCCGCCATCAACATACAACCCAATTTATTCAAAGCTGCAGTGGCAGATGTACCCTTCGTGGACGTGCTAAATACAATGAGTGACGCAGACCTACCCTTAACGCCACCTGAATGGCCTGAATGGGGAAATCCAATTGAAAACCAAGCCGACTTTGAAAATATTTCTTCATATTCACCCTATGATAATGTCATCCGACAAGCTTACCCACACATATTAGTGACTGCAGGTTTAACCGACCCTCGCGTAACCTACTGGGAACCCGCCAAATGGGTGGCTAAATTACGAGCAATGAAAACAAATAATAATATGTTGGTATTAAAAATGAATATGGGCGCTGGACATGGAGGGGCTTCCGGCCGTTTTGACTATCTAAAAGAGGTTGCATTGATGTATGGTTTCATTCTCGATGTCTTTGGCATGACAAGTTAAAGGTTTTTTAGTATCTTTAGTTTGTAAAATTTAACCGAACGTCAAATACATGACGTTATGAACAATGTTCTGAGTATATCTTGCCTTACAAATTAAATGGAAATTAAAGATGGTTGCTGAAAATCTAATACGACGTGATAACGATACTGACTACATTATCGCGTGGAAATTAAAATACGATTTTGAAACAGGTAAAATGAAAGAAAACACCATGACCTATGGTGAAGCTAAAAAGAAATGCGAAGAACTAAATGCCAGCAACGCTGAAAAAACATTTTGGCCAGAAAAAGTTAAACCCGAACCTGAATGGCATATTTTGTACGAATAATCTTAATCTAAAAAACTGTAAGCCTATTAATCTAGACTTAACTAAGGTGAAAGACGATTCATTACCCAGCTACCTGAATTCGTTTTAGCATACCGCAATCTGTCATGCAGACGATTTGGCCTACCTTGCCAAAACTCAAATTGTTTAGGGATAACACGATATCCACCCCACTGATCTGGACAAGGTATTTCCTGGTTGCCATATTTTTTTTCAATCTCTTGGTACGCTTCTTCTAGCACCACATGATTTTTTATGACCCGGCTTTGATTAGACGCAATAGCACCAATTTGGCTTCCACGCGGACGAGAATGAAAATACTCAATCGTCTCATCACGACTCACTTTTTCTACATTGCCGTTTATTCGCACTTGTCTATGCAACTTGTCCCACCAAATGTTTAGCGCTGCCTTGTGAGTCTCTGCCAAATCCTTCGCTTTATTGCTTTCATAATTTGTAAAAAATACAAATCCTTGCTCATCAAAACCTTTTAATAAGACCATGCGAGATGATATCTCGCCTTCGTTATCTACTGTCGCAATATTCATTGCATTGGGCTCCACAAATTCTGCAACAAGTGCCTCATTCAACCAGGTTTGAAATTGTTGGAAAGGATCTTTATGCGCTTGATCTTCTTCGAGCGCATGCGTTTCATAGTTCTGACGCAAGTCCTTAATATTAATATCTTGACTCATTGCTTATTTAATTTGGTCTTATTTAATTTGGTCTTATTTAATTTGGTCTTATTTAATTTGGTCTTATTTAATTGGTTTAATTCATTCGGTCATTTTTATTGAGCTTTACTTATCTAGACTAACCCCAGTACCACCTAAGCCACAATATCCACCAGGATTTTTTGCCAAATACTGCTGATGAT
>CAZVPJ010000011.1:0-21473 GCA_964629035.1 uncultured Thiotrichales bacterium
AATAAATAGTTAATTAAAATTCACTTTATAAAGCGTATAAATAATGTCTGTATTAGAACCCGTTAAAGTCGGTGTATTAGGTTTAGGTACTGTCGGAAGTGGTACTGCAAATATTTTAATGCGTAATGCAGATGAGATTGCTCGACGTGCAGGTAGAGGCATTCAAGTAACCATTGCAAGTATGCGAGATGTAAAAAAATCACGAGCCTGTGATACATCTGGGATAACGTTAACAGAAGACTCAAATGTTGTGGTTTCCGACCCGAATGTTGAAATTGTGTTGGAGTTGATTGGTGGTGTTGATGAAGCAAAAGACTTGGTGCTCAAAGCGATTAGCAATGGTAAGCATGTAATCACAGCCAATAAGGCATTAATTGCTTTGTATGGAAATGAAATATTTCAACATGCCCAAGATAAAGGTGTAACCGTCGCCTTTGAGGCAGCCGTCGCAGGTGGTATTCCCATCATAAAAGCGATCCGTGAAGGATTATCGGGCAATTCTATTCAATGGCTAGCAGGAATAATAAATGGCACGGGTAATTTCATACTCACCGAAATGCGTGACAAAGGTCGTGATTTTGATGATGTCTTAAAAGAAGCTCAACAGCTTGGTTATGCAGAAGCGGATCCCACTTTTGATGTCGAAGGTATTGATGCAGCACACAAGCTAACAATCCTGGCTTCAATTGCATTTGGTGTGCCTTTGCAGTTTGAGAGTGTGTATACAGAAGGCATTACAGAAATTACACGAGAGGATGTGGCTTACGCTGCTGAGTTAGGCTATCGGATTAAGCATTTAGGTGTAGCTAAACGAACTACTAAAGGCTTAGAGTTGCGTGTTCATCCAACGCTAATACCTCACAGAAGGTTACTAGCAAACGTAGATGGTGTTATGAATGCAATAGTCGTTAAGGCAGACGCGTTAGGCCCGAGTTTGTATTACGGTGCGGGTGCAGGAGCTGAGCCAACCGGTTCAGCAGTAGTAGCAGACCTCGTTGATGTAGTGAGGGCGTTAACCTCTGACCCTGAAAATCGAGTTCCTCATTTAGCATTCCAGCCTGGAGAGTTATCTGATATTCCAATTTTGTCTATGGATGATGTATCTACAGCGTATTATTTGCGTATTCATGTGCAGGATCGCTCTGGAGTACTTGCAGAAGTTACCCAAATATTTGCAGATCACCAAATTAGTATCGAGGCGATTATTCAAAAAGAACCACAATCAAATATTTCAAGTGTGCCCATCATTATTCTCACACACGAGGTGATGGAGCAGAATATGAATCAAGCAATTTCTGAAGTAGAAAAGCTTGAGGCCGTCACACATAAAATAATGCGTATACGATTAGAAACACTTTCGTAAAATTGCATATCAAGTAATCAATAAAAGAACTCAGCAAAAGAATTCAGCATGAAAACAGCACACTACACAGGACTAATTGATCGCTATCGAGATATTTTACCATTGGCTTCAGATTGCAAGGTAATAAGTTTATGCGAAGGGGATACACCTTTAATAGAATGTCATAACCTGCAGATAGCCAATGAAAGAGATGTTAGCTTATTTCTCAAGTTTGAAGGATTAAACCCAACCGGCTCTTTTAAAGATCGGGGTATGACAGTAGCGGTAACACAAGCTGTGTCTGAAGGTAGCCAAGCGATCATATGTGCATCTACAGGAAATACATCTGCATCCGCAGCAGCCTATGCCGCACGTGCAGGTATAAAAGCATTCGTACTCATACCAGATGGCAAGATTGCAATGGGTAAACTTGCGCAAGCGATGATGCATGGAGCTGAAATAATACAAATTCGCGGAAATTTTGATGATGGTATGCGTTTAGTAAAAGAAGTTTCCTCTGAAGCACCTGTCAATATTGTAAATTCTATCAATCCCTATCGATTACAAGGACAGAAGACAGCTGCTTATGAAATTACAGAAGCGTTAGGTAAAGCGCCTGACTTTCATTGTATTCCTGTGGGTAATGCAGGGAATATTTCTGCGCATTGGACAGGTTATGCAGAGCTTGCGGCACAATCAGGCAAAGAGGTTACAAAAGCCTGTGGCTTTTGTAATGGTGATTGCCAGTTTATTGTAGATAATAATGTGACGAATCGACCCAAGATGCTGGGTTATCAAGCCGCTGGGGCTGCACCCTTTATTAAAGGTGAAATGGTAGATCATCCAGATACGGTTGCAACGGCTATTCGTATTGGTCACCCACAAAGCTGGGATCTTGCTCAAGCTGCAGTGAAAGAGTCTGGTGGCTGGTTTAACTTATTTGATGATAATAAAATTTTGGCTACTCAAAAATTACTTTCTGATAAGGAAGGTGTATTTTGTGAGCCGGCATCTGCTATTTCTGTAGCGGGTGCATTGCATGACATTGAGGCAGGAAATATACCTGCAGGCAGCACAGTTGTGTGCACAGTAACCGGCCATGGATTAAAAGATCCTGATATTGCTATTAAACAAAGTGCCACAGAAATGTTAACGATTGAAGCTGATCTGAATTCAGTCAAGCATGCAATTTTAGATAATATTTAAGATGGCTAACGTTTTAAACTTTCGTATTTTATTTTGAGTCAATTAAATTAAGTTGAATTACATGCACATAATACTTTCCAGATGGTAGAAAGCATGTCGGTTACTTATTTTAGCGCAAACTTCAGATGATTTGTTCAAGGCTTAATTAGCATTCCATTCTGTAACGTCTAAGCTCCTGTCAAATATCCAAGTAACATTTTTTTGGTTGTCATTACATAGTGGTGTCATGTCGCTAATGTATTTGTTCCTGCTTATTATTGATGCCCCTAAGCTAGATAAGTGTTCAGAGGGTAGCTGGCAATCTAACAAAGGTAAGCCCCAACTACGCATATGCATGGTTAAATAAGCGAGTACTACCTTGGATGCATTCGCTTGAAAACTAAACATTGATTCACCATAAAACATCTTGCCAATCAACACGCCGTAAAGTCCACCGACTAAACGTTCTTGTTGATCCCAAAGTTCAACTGAATGAGCATGACCAAGTAAGTGGAGTCTGTAGTATGCCTCAGACATTTCACTTGTTATCCAGGTTCCACGTGCATAGCTTCTGGGGGTGGCACAAGCCATAACAGTTTTCTTAAAATCACCATCAAAGGTAACCGTCCAGCTATGCTTGCGTAGTGTTTTTCGCAAGCTTCTAGATATTCTAAAATTTTTAGTGTAAATGACACCACGAGGATTCGGTGACCACCATAATATGGGTTGACCATATTCATACCAGGGGAAAATGCCATTTTTATATGCATTTAATAGCCTAGTTTCACTTAGACACCCACCTGCAGCGAGCAACCCTTCTGGCTCTGTTAGTGCTTCATTCACATTGGGAAAGGCTGTGTTAGGGTTAGTAGGATCTAGCCAAGTAATATCCATTTAAATGATATCGGGTATATGTTTTTGATTGGTTACGTTGGGTAATAAGTTAACTTAGGTCGCTAATTATATTGGGGTCAACTATGGTAAGGGGAGTGTGTTAATAGTTCTTCACAATCTTGTTGCATGTATTGTTTTTCTCTATTGCAAAAATCTCGAATCGCAGGTTCAAAACGCCCATCATTTATAGTATGTGCTGACCAAGTTTGGGTAGGTAAAAAACCTCTGCTAATTTTATGTTCACCTTGTGCGCCAGGTTCAAATATCTTAAGTTTGTTTTCGATCGCATATTCAATGCCTTGATAGTAGCAAGCTTCAAAATGCAAACTATGAATAGTTTGTGTGCAGCCCCAAAATCTACCATATAGTTTACTATTGCTAGAAAAATTGATTGCACAGGCAACTAACACATTGTCTTTATAGGAAAGCACCAACATTATTCTCTCGCCCATGGTAGTGCCAATTTCTTTGAAAAAATCCAGGCTTAACGTTGGTATACCACTTTTTCGATGAAAAGTGTTTTCATATAAAGCATGTATCTGCTCCCATTGTTGCTCGGTAAGTTCGCTTCCATGCGTGCGTTTGATTTCAATATTCTGTTCTTTGATATATCTTCGTTCTTGTTTTACTTTTTTTCTTTTTCTGGATATAAAATTTTCAAGGAAATGATCAAAAGTATCGTAATTGTGATTTTTCCAATGATATTGACAACCCATTCGAAACATTAAATTTTGTCTTTTAAAGTAAGCACATTCACTTTCTTCATTAAAAAGCCAATGCATACCGGACATGTCGAGTTTTTTGGACTCATTAACGCTTATAGCAATCATTTCTGATGTCAGCTTAGATTTTTGTGCAAGGTTCAAATCTGCTGAAAGCAGTAATCTTTTTCCTGTTACAGGAGTGTATGGGATGGAAGATATTAGTTTGGGATAATAATTTAAACCTGCTTGCTCATAAGCAGAGGCCCAAGACCAGTCAAATACAAATTCACCATATGAATTGGTTTTTATGTATAAAGGTGTTGCGGCGACAATTTTATGGTTTGATCTAATAATTAAATGATGAGGGAACCATCCATATTGTTCTCCTAAACAATCATTACGTTCTAATGCTGACAAAAATTCATGCTGTAAAAACGGATCGCCATCATCGACTAAGGCGTTCCACTCATTACTTTGCACATCTTTTAGTGAGCTAACAAAGCTGATGTTAAAGTCGTTATCAAGATCGACTGTATTAGTCTCGATGGAATTAGAGTTCTCTGATGACAAAAGATATTAATTTACCATTATTTTTTCTGATTTAAATGGTCAATATATTTTTCTGCATCCAATGCAGCCATACAACCTGAACCTGCCGAGGTAACAGCCTGCCTGTATACGTGATCCATTACATCACCCGCTGCAAAAACACCAGGTATGCTGGTAGCCGTTGCATCTCCTTGTATACCACTTTTAACTTTTATGTACCCACCATTCATTTCAAGTTGTCCATCAAAAATTCCGGTATTAGGTTTGTGTCCAATTGCGATAAATACACCACTTAAATCAATATCTTCTGTACTTTCATCTGCAGTACTTTTGACACGAATGCCGGTTACTCCACTATCATCACCTAGTACTTCATCAAGGTTATTATTCCATTTGATTGTGATATTTCCATTTTTTTCTTTTTCAAATAATTGATCTTGTAGTATTTTTTCACTGCGTAATGAGTCACGACGATGTATTAATACTACTTCGCTGGCCAAGTTAGATAAATATAATGCTTCTTCAGTAGCAGTGTTGCCGCCACCAATTACTGCAACTTTTTTACCTTTATAAAAGAAGCCATCACAGGTTGCACATGCTGAAACACCACGGCCTTTGAATTCATCTTCGGATGCTAATCCAAGATATTGAGCAGATGCACCCGTTGCAATGATCAATGCATCAGACGTGTACGTTCCAGAATCACCCTTAAGTACGAACGGCTTTTTATCGAGCTCAGCAGTATGAATGTGGTCAAAAATAACTTTAGTATCGTACTTTTCAACATGTTTAAGCATTCGATCCATCAACTCGGGGCCTTGCAAACCCTCTGCATCACCCGGCCAGTTATCTACATCGGTAGTGGTTGTGAGTTGCCCGCCTTGCTCTAAGCCGGTAATTATGACTGGATTAAGATTCGCACGTGCAGCATAGACTCCTGCAGTATATCCAGCTGGCCCTGAGCCAAGTATTAAGAGTTTGTGGTGTTGCGTTTCTGCCATCTTTTTTACCTTTAATCCGTTGTAGTAACTATCCTAATCTAATTAGTAATGCTTAGTAATACATCTTGTTATGGATTAGACCTGTTTATTCATCAGACGATTGCAATCAAACTTAATTGAAAGACAATAAATTGAGATTCATTAATCATCAACAAAACTATCAGACATGCATGCTGGCAGATATGCATATTGGTCATGAAGATCAAGTGCCAGAAAATATCGAGGTTAGAGTTATATTGCTTATTATTATAGTGGTATAATAACATTACACTTTAAAGTGTTTTGATAAACTTATGGTTTTATTAGTCGAAATTTAGCGATTCTCGCTAATTTTTGTCGGATAAAGATTGAGTGAAATTTCACAAAATTTCAAACTTGCTTTTATTGTTTATATAATATTCAATAGGTTAGGTAATATTGCTAAGATTTACTTTAATTTTGCGGTTCCGCTTGATGATGCGCTTTGTAAGCAAGCTGAATCACGCTCGTTGAACATGAGCTCATGAGCCAAAATGGATATTTTAAGTACATCGATGCACTTAAAGGTATTAAATTTGAAATTAAAAGCGTCATAGAAGCGTCATAGAGAAGTAAGAGAAATACACTGAGAGAATTACGAGAGAGTTACATTGAGACAAGCAACCATCAAAAAATCAGCCGCACGCAGGAAGTCAAAAGGCGCTGCTAAAGAGCCTCATAATCTGACCTTACTTAAGGGTTTGCGCGAAAGTGCCTTGGTAGTATTGGTCGCATTTGGTGCCTATTTGATGGTAGCGCTACTGAGCTATGACCCAGGTGATCCTGGTTGGACCCATACGGGTAGCAATCAACTTGTTGGCAACTTAGGTGGGACGGTTGGCGCTTATTTTGCAGATTTATTCTTTTTTATGTTTGGCTTTCTTGCCTACCTGGCACCATTGATGGTGGCCTATAGCGGTTGGCTTATTTATGAAGGCAAGTTAGATAATGGCCAGATAGATTATCGAACCCTTGGCGTACGTTGGGCAGGCTTTCTTTTGACTCTATGTGCGGGATGCGGTTTAGCCACTTTGCATTTCCAACCAGGCTTCATGCCAAGCTTTGCAGGTGGCATACTCGGTGATGTTACTGGCAATGGATTTGTTTCGGTATTTAGCTTTGTAGGCGCAACACTATTACTGCTCTCATTATTTTTTGCAGGCATCACTATTTTTTCTAGTTTTTCATGGCTATGGTTACTCGATGTGACGGGTAAAAATACTTTAAAACTTAGTTCATGGGTTTGGCAATATATTGTTGAATGGCGAGAAGAATATGTTAATAAAAAGGCTAAGGTAGAACGTCAAGAGGTCGTTAGAGAAACAAAAGTTAAAATACAAAAACGTGCCAAACCGCGAATAGAGCCAATTATCAAAGAAATTCAGCCTAGCGATAGAAAAGAGCGTGAACGCCAAATTCCTTTATTTAATGCAGCCGCTGCCACAGATCTTCCACCGGTCTCCATGTTAGATAAAGTTATCGACACTTCTAAAGGATATTCAAATGAATCTTTAGAGGCCATTTCTCGACAAGTTGAACTTAAGCTACTCGATTTCAATATTGATGCAGAAGTGGTTGAAGTACATCCTGGACCGGTAGTAACACGTTTTGCAATTCAATTAGCGCCCGGTATTAAAGTAAGTAAGGTTACGAACCTGGCAAAAGATCTGGCACGTGCACTATCTGTAATTAGTGTGCGTGTGGTTGAAGTAATCCCAGGAAAATCCTATGTAGGTCTGGAAATACCTAATGAACATCGTGAATTAGTGGTTCTAAATGACGTTATAGAATCTGAAGTATACGATAATGAAACTTCACCACTGGTATTAGCGTTGGGCAAAGATATCAGCGGGCTACCGGTAGTGGCGGATTTGGCAAAAATGCCGCATTTATTGGTTGCAGGAACCACGGGATCAGGTAAATCCGTGGCATTGAATGCAATGATTCTTAGTATTTTATATAAGGCTACCCCTCAACAAGTGCGGATGATCTTAATTGATCCCAAGATGTTAGAACTAGCCGTTTATGAAGGAATACCACACTTACTCTCGCCGGTCGTAACAGACATGAAAGAGGCTGCCAATGCATTACGTTGGTGTGTTGCCGAAATGGAGCGACGTTATCATCTGATGTCGGCATTAGGGGTTCGTAATATGGCAGGCTATAACGCTAAGGTTCAAAAAGCCATTGATGATGGTGAACCCATACTTGATCCATTGTTTAAAAATGATCAAGTAGAAGGTTTAGAGCCAGCACAAGCGGAAGAACTCACGCAACTACCCAATATCATTATCATTATTGATGAGCTTGCAGATATGATGATGGTAGTAGGTAAAAAAGTCGAAGAACTCATTGCACGAATAGCCCAAAAAGCGCGTGCTGCAGGCATACACTTAATTTTGGCAACTCAGCGTCCTTCGGTTGATGTGATTACCGGTTTAATTAAAGCAAATATACCTGCGAGAATTGCATTCCAAGTGTCAGCTAAAGTTGATTCACGAACCATCTTGGATCAAATGGGTGCAGATCAATTGCTCGGTCATGGTGACATGTTGTACTTACCTGGGGGTCAATCTATTCCAGAGCGTGTGCATGGTGCCTTTGTCTCGGATGAAGAAGTGCATAAAGTAGTGGCCTTCCTGAAAGAGAAAGGTGAGCCTGCGTACATTGAAGAAGTCACCCAAGATTCTGCAGGCGATGGCGTGCCGGGATTAGAGCCATCAGCCAGTGCAGATGACATGGATCCACTCTATGATGAAGCGGTAGCAATCGTAACGGAAACGCGTAAAGCTTCGATATCCTATGTTCAACGACGACTCAAAGTGGGTTATAACCGTGCAGCACGTATGATAGAAGAAATGGAAAGCAGTGGTGTGGTAAGTGGAGTACAGTCTAACGGTACAAGAGAGGTGGTTGCGCCTCCACCTGTAAAGGTGTAGCGCTGTTAAGAGACGATCTGTAAAAGTTATATTCTAGTTATTGAAACAGCTGCATTTTTCAACAAAACAGCGTGATTTTGCATTGTTTTTCTAATTTTTGCTGAATTTTGTCGTTTTAGTATAGTCAAATAGTCAAGAATCAGGAGAACCTCATGTTGCGTACTTTAATTAATAACGTCTTTAGCAAAATACTATGTACTTTGCAGGCCTACTTGATCGCGAGTTTTTGTGTGCTGGCAAGTACTTCTGTACTTACACCAGTATTCAGTAGTGATTCTATTCAACAGTTAGATACATTTTTTTCTGAAGTTCATTCATTTGAGGGGCAATTTATTCAAATTGTTTACGATGAAAGCGGAGAAGTAATTCAAGAATCTAATGGTGATGTTGCACTTGATAAACCCGGTAAATTTCGTTGGCAGTATGTAAAGCCTTATCCACAACTTATTTTAGCCGATGGTGAATATCTCTGGATTTATGATGAAGAATTACTCCAGGCGAGTGCTAAACCCATTGATACCGCATTGGGTAGCGCGCCTATTATGTTGTTAACAAATGTTAGGCCATTAGCAGATGATTTTGTCATTAAAGATGCAGGTAGCCGAGATGACTTGAACTGGGTAGAACTCACGCCACTCGTTCAAGATACTGAATTTCTTAAAATTCAAATAGGATTGAATGAAAAAGGGATTAATGTAATGGAGTTAGAGGACCATTTTTCACAAAAGACGGTGATCAAATTTGCTGATTTAGAGACTAATATCAATTTTGCAGCCAATCATTTTACATTTGTAGCTGCTGAAGGCGTAGATGTTGTGGGCTATCCAAGTGAAGCGCAGTAAGAGTGGGAAGCGCAGTAACAGACCCATACAAACAACAGGTATTTAAAGTGCAGAAAATTCTGCGCAGACAATTATGTCGTTAAAAGGGTGAAATAGGTTTAGCTATAAAATAAGCTAAAGATAATATATTTTCAGCCAGTCAACTTCCCGATAGATACTATATAATGCGAGCGCAATAACGTAAGTGCATTATAACGTCTACAATGAACTATCCAACTTCGCCTGACTTATTTGATCAAGCCGAAAATAACTATCGACCGCTTGCTGATCGCATGCGCCCGATATCATTAGACTCTTTTATAGGTCAAGCGCATATACTTAATGAAGACAAACCTTTAAGAGTCGCGATAGAGCAGGGTAAGTTGCATTCGATGATATTCTGGGGGCCACCTGGGACCGGCAAGACCACCTTAGCGCGTATCATTTCCCATACTTCCGACTCACAATTTATTCCAATATCAGCTGTGTTGTCGGGGGTAAAAGAAATACGTCAAGCCATAGAGCTGGCCAAAACTCATAATCAAAGTGCTAGTGCACGAACGGTGTTGTTTGTAGATGAGGTGCATCGTTTTAATAAAGCGCAACAAGATGCATTTTTGCCTCACATAGAAGATGGCACCATATATTTTATCGGTGCGACTACCGAGAATCCCTCGTTTGAATTAAATAATGCCTTGCTGTCGAGAGCACGTACTTATGTGTTGAAAAGGCTCACCCATGAAGACATTCAAAAATGTATTCAACAAGCCATAGAGCATAATGAAAATGGTTTAAGTGAGCAGGTGGATGGTATCGAGCAAGAGGCAAAAGAAATGTTAGCTATTTCTGCTGATGGTGACGCACGTCGTGCGCTCAATTTTTTAGAAATTGCAGTCGATTTATTAGATGAAGGTGATGATGAAAAAATAATTACTAAACAGATAATTCAAGAAGTCACATCTCAATCTATGCGGCGCTTTGATAAACAAGGTGAATATTTTTACGATCAAATATCAGCACTACATAAATCTGTACGTGGCTCTGATCCTGATGCAGCGCTCTATTGGTTTTGTCGTATGATTGATGGAGGTTGTGATCCTCATTATATTGCTCGAAGAGTCGTTCGAATGGCCAGTGAAGATATCGGTAACGCTGATCCTAGAGGTTTACAAATAACCTTGGACGCATGGAATACATTTGATCGATTAGGCTCACCAGAAGGTGAATTAGCGATTGCCCATGCAATCGTTTATCTAAGCTGTGTACCAAAAAGTAATGCTGTTTATACTGCTTATAAAAGTGCAATGAATGCAGCAAAAGAACATGGTACATTAGAAGTACCCATGCACTTACGTAATGCTCCCACTACGCTTATGAAAGAAATAGGCTACGGAGAAGGGTATCGCTATGCACATGATGAAGAAGATGCCTATGCTGTAGGTGAAGTGTATTTGCCGGAAGAATTACAGGGCCAACAATTTTATTCACCAGAAAATCGTGGTCTTGAAGCAAAAATAAAGCAACATTTAGAAAGTTTGCGCCAAAAAATCAAACAATAGTAATAAGTAATTAAATACATATTACAAATAAAGACAAACAATAAATTAACTAAAGGATTAAGCGAATGGATCAGTTAAAGTTATCAAGAGAACTTATCGAAAAAATTGAGAATGTATTAGTAGAAGAAGATGAGCGTGCAAAAAATCCATTACTTGCAGGTCAATACTTGGCGGCTATTATTGGGTTTATAGTGGGTAATCACGATTTACCTGCAGGTGAAAAAAACGAGATTATGAATGAGCTTAATGCATTTTCTAAATATGTTTATGACGATATCACTAAGCAAAGACAGCAGACTATGCAGCCAAAGGGTGAAGCATTTGGCATTTGGAAACCCGGGCAAAGCTAAGCGCTGCTTTAATAATGGTTTTAGTTTGATTCTGGAAGGTTTCCAAAGCTGAGGTAGTCATAGTATTCAGCACAATGTTTATTCATGCCTCTTTCGCTGGTTTGCGTTTGCATATCTTTATGGACAATGGTCCATTCATTGCAGGTTTTTGCTAAGCGCAAGCCGTTTTCATCTAGCTTCCTCTCTTCTATCTGAAGTTTTTGTTCGGCTGGATCTTTGGGTGCTTTAGGTTCAAACAGTGATTTTGGCGATTCTTCTGGACTTAGTTTTACGGTCTCTTGAATATCTTTTGGTGTATTGCTAGGTTTAATACGTTCTTCGTGTTTAACAGTATTATTTACAGTTTTTGATTCTTCTGCTAAATCACTTCTTTGTTCATAATCATTAAAGTATTTAGCGGCAATGAAACTCGAAGCTAAATTGCCTACTGCAACACCAAGAATGATTAATATCAGTAAGGTGACGTAATTGATTTTTGCTTGCATAGGTTTGCCTATCTAGGTTAATCGCGTCTTAGCTTGTCTGATATTGCAATTGGTGTAGGATATTTTAATACAATTAAGTATGTGGAAAGTATAAAACTTATTATGGTGCAAACTTGTATAAAGTTTGAAGCTTTGAGTGTTATTAATCCTGCACTAAAGGCAACAAAACCTAATAGTAATGAAAATTCACTTAATTGTCCTAAACGTACTCCGATCTCTTTAGAATCGTTTTCTGATTCACCACTCTTAGCAATTAGAAACTTAAACACATAGGGTTTTATAAGTAACAAAATAACACTCGTAATCGTTGCAGGTAATAGTAATTTCCAAGCCAGACCGATATCCAGGCTAGCACCAAGTGAAAAGAAGAATATTACTAAAAAGAAATCTCGTATAGGTTTAAGGCTTTCGGATATATAAAATGATATAGGGCCTACAGCAATGGCAACACCAGCAACAAATGCACCGGTTTCATGCGATAGACCGATATAGTGTGCTAATTCTGCAATGCCTAAACACCAACCGATTGCTAGTAAAAAAATATATTCTTTAATTTTGTCAAACTTTGTCATTAGTTTGATCAATACAAAGCGTTCTACCAAAAATGCAAATGCAATCAGTCCTGGTAAGGCGAGCGCCAATTTTCCTAAGGCATAAAAGGTATTGGTATCTGCACCCTGTGTTTCAATTAAAAGTAATAGAATGATCGCTAATATATCTTGTAGCAAAAGAATACTGATGATGATTTCACCTACATGTTGATGGTGTAATACGGTAGTAGGGAGTAGTTTTAAACCTATTATGGTGCTTGAGAACATAAATGCAGCGGCAATAATTATTTTATCTATCAAGGGTAGTTGCAGTACCATCGCAGCTAAAAATCCAATTAAAGCAAAAACAAGTGATGCTCCAAAGGTGATGAGTGTTGATTGCTTAATGGAAACAATTAGTTTTTGAGGATGTAGATTTAAACCCAGTAAAAATAATAAAAACATAATTCCAACTTTCGCAATCTGTTGAGAAAATTCTGTATCCGGAACAAAATTTAAAACAGATGGCCCTAGAATGATTCCGACAGCAATATATGCAACCAATAAGGCTTGTCTGGCAAATAAGGCAATGGTGGCTAACGCCGCAGCACTGGTAAAAATGATGAAGATGGAAAATATGATTGATTCTGAGGAGGAAACATTAATGTCCATCTATATTGCTCCTGATGATAGTGAGCATTATGCTAACAGCTCAATCCAGTGTTTAACGGGTATTTTTGTACCTGATTGCAAATGCATGAGACAGCCAATATTGGCGGTTACAATCATATCTGGTTGATGTTCTTCTAAGTGAGAAAGTTTGTTCTCTAATAACTGTGAGGACATTTTTGATTCAAGTAAAGAGTAGCTACCAGCTGATCCACAGCAAATATGAGATTCTTTTACTTCAGCTAATTGATATCCCGCTTGTGATAACTTTTTTTCTATTTCACCATTAATTTGCTGCCCATGCTGAAGTGAACAAGGGCTATGAAAAGCAATGGTTTTATTGGCCAAGGATGGTGTGTTGGTAGAAAGTTCACTGGCTAATTGAGAGAGGTCAATGCAACGCTCTGAGATGAACTTTGCTTTTTCAGTATACGCACTATCATCTTGCATGATAGTAATATATTCCTTTATAAATGAACTACAACCACTTGAATTAATTAAGATATATTCATAATCATTTTCGAGTAATGCATACCAGTGATCAATATTTTTGCGAATGGTGGCGTGTGCTTGGTCAAGTTCGGTTAAATGAAATGCAAGTGCACCGCAACAGGAGGTGCTTACTTCGTCAAGTTGAATACCAGAATGTAGTAATACTTTTTGAGTAGCATAATTGATTTGTGGCGCAGCCGCATTTTGGACACATCCTTTAATGGTAAACATCTTTCGCGAAACGCTAGAAGTTGTTTTAGCGCTTGGTTCAATCGGCAGCTTGGTTTTAGGTGGAATTTTACGAGCTAGTTTTTCTGGTAGAAGAAATTTAAATGCGCGTGCTACCGCTAAAAGCATGCCAGTACGTTTAGGATTTGAAAATGCATGTACTATCAATTTACGTTTGATTCTATTAGGTGTGGAGCGTTGTGCGGAAGTATTGATATGCTTTCTACCAATATCTATCAATTCTCCATATTTTACACCCGAAGGACAGGTTGTTTCACAAGCAAGACATGTCAAGCAACGATCTAGATGCTTTAGGCTAATTTCATTGTGGCTGTCTTTATTGGTATCTTCAAAAAAGTTTTTAATTAAATATATCCTGCCACGTGGCCCGTCTAATTCATTGCCCGTTAGTTGATAGGTTGGACAAGTTGCATTGCAAAATCCACAGTGGACGCATTTTCGCAGAATTTTATTTACACGCTCCCCATCTGCAGTTTGCATAAATTCAGATGTGAAAGAAGTTTGCATGATATCTCTTATATTCCAGCGAACATTTTTTCTGGATTTAAGATACCTGCAGGATCGAAAACGTGTTTAAGCTTTTTATGTATCTTCATGGATGGTTTAGAGAGAGGATGAAATATTTGATCGGTGATATCGCCCTTAAATAACGTTGCGTGGCCGCCAGCACGTTCAACTTCTGTGCGTATTGTTTCTGCATCGGCTTCACAACTATACCATCTGAGAGCACCGTTCCATTCCATTACGTTATTGCCTGGCAAATTTAGTTTTTGTGTGTTGGGTGGAACAGATATTCTCCACAAAGGTTTTTGTGTATTAAAAAAGTTATGTTGATGCTCTTTGATGTTGTTCCAAAGAAGGTGTTTAGTATCGGTAAGTTCTCCGCCAATGCTTTTTTTGCATGCGTCAATTGCAGATTCGGAACTGGATAATCGTACAAATAATTCATTTCCATCATAAAATGATGCAGTTATGGGTAAAGGGGTGTTTGCCCAACGATTTAGTTTGTTAAGTGCAGTTTCATAATCAACACTAAGTGCAATAGTTTGTTCTTTTTCAGGCTTTGGTAATAAGCGCATGCTAACTGTCATTATGATACCTAATGTGCCTAATGCACCACACATTAGTCGAGAAACATCATAACCGGCTACATTCTTCATCACTTTGCCGCCAAAACGGAGTTTTTCGCCTTTCCCATTTATTATTTCGCTACCTAATATACAGTCTCGCACATCACCATCGCTTACACGTCTTGGTCCCGCTAAGCCACACGCTATGGTTCCACCTAATGTAGCAGTCGAACCATAGTATGGAGGTTCGCAGGGCAATATTTGGTTCTGGGCCGCAACCTCGTCCTCAATTTCTGATAAAAGAGTGCCGCTTCTCGCGGTTAGATAGAGTTCGGAGGGTTCATATTCAATGATGCCAGTATGCTCAGCTAGAGAAATCGGTTTGGCATTAATGCTTCTTCCATAAAACTGTTTAGTGCTTCCTGCACATAGTTGTAACTTACTTTTCTCATGAAATGCATCTTGTATAGTAGAGACTATTTCATTGCTACAATCTGGCATGGCTTAAATTGCAATTCAAAGTTTAAAAACGGGGCAGGTCAGGGTGGGAAAGTTTGCCATTATGAACATGCATGGCTCCTAATTCAGCGCAGCGATGCAACGTTGGGATGGCTTTACCAGGATTCAATAATTCGTTTTCATCAAATACAGCCTTTATCGCATGAAAAGTGTTTATTTCAGCTTCGTTAAATTGCATACACATTTGATTGAGTTTTTCTATACCGACACCATGTTCGCCGGTGATGGTTCCTCCCACGGTGATGCAAAGTTCCAGGATTTTTCCTCCAAGTTCCTCAGCGGTTTCAAGTTCACCTGCTATATTGGCATCGTAAAGAATTACGGGATGTAAATTACCATCACCCGCATGGAATACATTTGCTACACGTAAACCATAATTCTCTGATAGTGCATTGATGCTTTCTAACACATGCGCTAAGTGCTTTCTTGGTATCGTACCGTCCATGCAATAGTAATCAGGCGTTAAGTTACCCAGTGCAGGAAAAGAAGCTTTTCGTCCTTGCCATAATAGCTCTGCTTCTTGTTTGTTTTTGGCTAATCGCACCTCAATCGCGTGATATTCTTTGAATATTCGTTTAACTAACGTGACTTGTGAATCAAGTTCTTCATCATAACCATCCAGCTCACAAATTAAGATAGCCGCTGCATTAGATGGGTATCCAGGGCTACAGTATAATTCAGTAGCTTGAATTGTGAGTTGGTCTAACATTTCTAAGCCTGCAGGAATTACACCCTCTGAAATGATACCGTTTACAGCATCTCCTGCGTTCTGTACGTTATCGAATGCGGCAAGTAATACTTTTTTGTCATGAGGGTGAGGAAGCAGTTTAACGGTAACTTCTAGAGTAATACCCAGCATTCCTTCCGAGCCTATCATCAGTGCGAGTAAATCAAACCCTGAAGAATCTAAATTCTTTCCACCTAGTTCTAAGATATCACCTTCTATGGTGAGAATTTTTAAGGCTAGAATATTATGAATCGTTAAGCCATATTTAAGACAATGCACTCCACCTGAGTTTTCCGCAATGTTGCCACCAATGGTGCATGCAATCTGTGATGAGGGATCGGGTGCGTAGTAAAGACCATGAGGTTCGGCTGCTTCAGATATAGCAAGATTTCGAACACCAGGTTGCACGGTTGCGGTTCGATTATGAATGTCTATTGCTAATACTTGATTAAGTTTGGCTAAATTGAGAAGAATACCGTCTTTGTGTGGCAATGCTCCTCCAGAAAGGCTGGTGCCTGCACCGCGTGCCACAATGGGCACTTTGAACTCATTGCATACTTTTACTATGGCTTGAATTTCATCTACTGTGCTAGGAACTAAAACAAGGCGAGGGAGCTGTCTATATGCGGTTAAGGCGTCGCATTCGTATGGTTTTAATTGCTCAATTTTGTTTAATACGGCTTCTTCGGGCAGTATTTGTCTAAAGTGTTTTGCAAGAGCTTCTGTGGATAATAAATCGGACATCAAATAAATATGTTTTTCAGCGTAATTAATTCCTAGTATCGCAATATACCATTGATTGGTACCATTCGTGATATTCGAAAGCGTATCAATTTAGGAGAAAATTTTGATTTTGGTGGGTGTTGCTATAGGCGGAGCAATAGGTTCTGTTTTGAGGTATTTGATTCATACTCAGTCAAGCCAATGGTTTGGTAGCACCTTTCCATACGGCACTTTATTGATCAATGTTGTAGGCTCATTATTGATCGGTTTTCTATCTTATACATTGATTGAACGTATTTCTGTTTCAGAAGAAGTGAGGTTAGCGGTATTGGTAGGTGTTTTGGGTGGTTTCACAACTTTTTCTACCTTCTCATTAGAAACGTTGAATCTACTTACACAAGGTCATTTTATAAGTGCTTTAAGTAATGTGATTTTTAGTGTTGTAGCCTGTTTGCTTGCATGCTTTCTTGGTTTGAGTTTAGCTCGTGCCATTTAGCGGTCTTTAACGTACTTAACCTGTGATGTTAGTACTCTATATTTATTAATCTATGTTAGATCCAAAATTATTGCGTTCAGAATATGATGAAGTAGCGAAGTCTTTAAGCCGTCGAGGTTTAAAGCTCGATAAACAACGATTCATTGAGTTAGAAGAAAAACGCAAAAGCTTACAAGTGCAAACCGAAGAGTTGCAGAGCTTACGTAACAAGAACTCAAAACGTATTGGCCAAGCAAAATCTAAAGGTGAGGATGCTAGTGAAATACTAAAAGAAATGGAACAGGTCAATCAAGACTTAAAAAACAATGAAAATGAACTTGAGTCACTGTTAAATGAATTGCATGCATGGATGCTTGAATTGCCTAATCTTCCGGATGAGTCTGTACCAGATGGGAATTCTGAGGACGACAATGAAGAAGTTAAGGTCTGGGGAAGTGTGCCTAGTTTTGATTTTGAAGTAAAAGATCATGTTGACTTGGGAGAGAGTATTGGCGGTTTAGATTTTGAAACCGGAGCAAAAATCACAGGTAGTCGCTTTGTCACCATGAATGGTGAGATAGCAAAGCTGCATAGGGCGTTAATTCAGTTTATGGTTGATTCCCACGCATCTGAGCATGGTTATACTGAAGTATATGTTCCCTATATTGTAAATTCTGAAAGTCTTACCGGAACTGGACAACTGCCAAAGTTTAAAGAAGATTTATTTAAACTGGATCATGAAAATGATTATTATTTAATACCTACTGCAGAAGTGCCAGTAACTAATATTTGGCGCGATCGTATTGCTACAGAAGATGACTTGCCCATTAAGTATGTATGTCATACACCATGTTTTCGTTCTGAAGCAGGTTCTTATGGAAGAGATACTCGTGGCATGATACGTCAGCATCAATTTGAAAAAGTAGAAATGGTCCAGCTTGTGAAGCCAGAATCTTCCTGGCGTATGTTGGAAGAGTTATTACAACATGCAGAAAATATTTTGCAAAAACTTAATCTAGCCTATCGCGTAGTCACATTATGTACGGGTGATTTAGGTTTTTCTTCAGCCAAAACTTATGACATAGAAGTGTGGTTGCCCGCACAAAATAATTATCGAGAAATTTCTTCTTGTAGTAACTTTTTGGATTTTCAAGCACGTAGACTAAAAGCAAGATGGAAAAATCCAGCTACCAAGAAAACTGAATTTTTACATACATTAAATGGATCAGGTTTAGCGGTGGGTAGAACATTAGTTGCTATATTAGAAAACTATCAAGATAAAGATGGAAATATAATAATACCCGAAGCACTACAACCCTATATGGGCGGTGCGGATAAAATTACAAAGAAATAATCACAAGCATTAAAAAAGCCAGCGCGGGTTGGGGCGCGCTGGCTTCGGAACCTACATTAAATAAATAACGTAGGTTTGGGGACTCGGTTTAGATGTGAATACTATACTGTTTTATAGTTACACACTACATATATAGTTTAACATACTATTTAAAGATAAAACTTTTAGTTTTACTTTACAATTATTTGATAAGCAGTAATCTAACAAATAATTCATCCTAAGATCTGTGCGCATTATAGCAATTTTAAAATATAGTTCATAAAAACTTTTGTGGCCACAATAAATACATTAAAAGAACATTTTCCACATGCTGGAAAAATCGAATGGATAGGTTTGCGATCCAAAGCGACTAGAGAAATAAACATGGTTAATACTGCTGAATTATTAGTCAATCATGGTTTGGTTGGGGATAAATCGGCACAAAAGAAGAACAGTAAAAGGCAAGTTACCTTGATTCAAGCGGAATATTTTCCCGTTTTAGAATCTTTTGCACATAAAAAGATTTTGCCTGAACTGTTACGTAGAAATATAGTCGTTTCAGGAATAAATTTAAGTATCTTGCTAAAACATAGGCTTAAAATAAATGAGGTTGTCCTTGAGATAACAGGCAATTGTGCGCCATGTAAAAAAATGGAAGAAGTTCTGGGCTATGGTGCCTTTAATATGATGCGAAACCACGGTGGAATTAATGCAGTGGTCTCTAAGGGTGGAGTTATTAAAGTCGGTGATGAAGTGAAAGTGTGTAAGCAAGACTCGGATGAAGGATCGAAACAAAAATTGTTGCTATAGATCAACCTGTAAAGGTTTTGTTTATAAAGGCAGCGAAAACAAATAACCATGCTGCGATAAACGCGATGCCACCAATGGGCGTAATCATCCCAAATTTCGTAATACCAGTAATCGATAATGCATACAGGCTTCCACAGAATACAATTAACCCAGTTACCATCAAATATATGGACGTCCGGAGCGCTCTGTTGGGTTTGTTTGCTGGATCTTGTTGATGTATGAGTATGCCTACCACCATTAATGCGAGTGCGTGGTATAAATGATAATCAACCGCGGTGTTAAACACGTTTAGCATTTTTTCAGTTAAAGTGTTTTTTAACGCATGAGCAGCAAATGCACCAAGAATAATGGCTAATGCGGCATTGCCAGCTCCAAGCAGTATCGCTAATCTATACATATTCTAATTTTGCCAGATTTTTAAGGTTATAAGGAGAAATATCGTTTATGCCTTCATTTGATACGGTATCTGAAGTAGATGCGCACGAATTAAATAATGCCATTGATCAAACAAGTCGCGAAATTAGCACACGTTTTGACTTTAAAGATTCAAATGCAAAAGTATCTCATGAGGATTCCAATATTCGCTTAGAAGCCAAGTCAGAATTTCAACTGGGACAAGTCTATGACATTTTAATTACTAAAATGTCAAAGCGTGGTATTGATGTTATGTGTTTGGAGCGCGGCAAAGTGGAAGAAGCTAATATGTGTGCTCGGCAACAAATTATCCTTAAACAAGGTATCGAAAAAGATACTGCCAAGAAGATAGTCAAGTTGATAAAAGATTCTAAAATTAAAGTACAGACAGCCATTCAAGGTGAAAAACTTAGAGTGACTGGAAAGAAGCGTGATGATTTGCAGAGCGTAATGAGTTTGCTTAAAGATGCAAAATTGGGAATCCCGCTACAGTTTAATAATTTTCGCGATTAACAAAATTTTAAATATCTTGCTAATAAAAAAGCCTCTCAACATGAGAGGCTTTTTTAGTTTACTTTTTTAGTTGATAAGAAACAATTAACGACTAACCGCCCACATCAAACCACCAACAAAGAGAATGATGAGTGCTATAGGCAATAAGAATGCTTGCCAGTCTCCTTTTTCAGCTTTTGGGCCATTCTTGATCCAATGTTTCGCAGTTGGATAGATCCAAAACATCATTCCAACTATTAGGGCGGCGTAGCCAAATTTTATCCAATCCATAAAGTTCTAGATTAGATATTAGTCATTACTTGCAAAACCTAGTAAATGAAGCAGAGAAGTAAATATATTAAATATGCTAATGAATATGGATGTAGTTGCTAAAATATAATTGGTTTCTCCACCATTAATGATGCGACTAGTGTCAAATAATAAAAATCCGCTAAAGAGGAGAATGAAACCAGCGCTTATTGCCAAAGATAATCCACTAATATTAAGAAATAGAGATGCAAGGACTGCTGCTAAAAGAACCATTATTCCTGCAAATAAGAAACCACCTAAGAAACTGAAATCTCTTTGTGTAGTTAGGGCATATCCAGATAGCCCAAGAAAAATCACAGCAGTTCCGCCCATAGCAGTCGCAACAATTTCAGAACCGTTTGCCATGCTAAGGTATTGACTAAGTATTGGGCCCAATGCAAAACCTAGAAGTCCAGTAAATGCAAAAACAACTCCTATACCTGCTGATGAATTAGCTGTGCGAGGTAAAACAAAATAAATCAAACCAAACGCTAAAGCCATGCATACTAGAGGTACATATGGGGCTGTAGTTACCATTGTTGAAACCATTGCCATAAAAGCACTAAAGATTAGTGTCACAGAGAGTAAAGCGTAGGTATTTCTTAGTACTTTATTGGTTGATAAAGCACTTTCTTGAGTTAGGTTTCGGGTAGAAAACTGGTTGTCACTCATGGTGAAGTATTCTCCTAAGGGTTATCAATTAAAATCTATAGTAATAACATAATGGTATTATCGGCTAATTCAAGTCTAAATTGACCTTTAATTTAGACATTTCAAGGTATAGAAGTTCACTATCACTATCAGGTATGCTCTC
>CAZVPJ010000012.1:0-2255 GCA_964629035.1 uncultured Thiotrichales bacterium
ACTAAAGAATTTTTAACCGATACATTGCATGAAGTGGATGATGTTGAAGCAAATGTTGCTACGGGTTACCACGCGATTGAGTTTTTGCTTTGGGGGCAGGACTTACATGGTACGGATGCTGGCGCCGGCAAACGCCCTGCAAGTGACTATAATGTTGACGACTGCACTGGCGGTAACTGCGATCGACGTGCAGCTTATCTAAAAGCCGTGACTGAACTCTTGATTGAAGATCTTAGATGGATGACGGCTCAGTGGGCAGAGGGTGGTGCAGCACGAGAAGCCGTTGTTTCAGGTAACTTGCAAGAAAACATAGCCACTATTTTTACCGGCATGGGTAGCTTATCTTATGGTGAGCTAGCAGGTGAACGAATGAAGCTTGGTTTAATGTTGCATGATCCGGAAGAAGAGCATGACTGCTTCAGCGATAACACGCATTTTTCCCATTACTTTGATGCAGTAGGGATTCGAAATGTATACACAGGTAGCTACACGCGCGTTGATGGTTCAGAAATAAAAGGACCCAGTCTTTCCGATTTGGTAGCAGCAAAGAATGAATCCGCCGATAAAGACTTACTTGAACACCTAGATGCAACTGTGGCTAAGATGCAAATTTTAGTGGACACCGCAATCAATGGTGAAGCGTATGATCAGATGATTGGAGAAACAAACAAATCGGGTAATGCGAAAGTAAGGGCTGCAATTGATGCTTTGGTGGCGCAGACTAAGTATATTGAAAATGCAGTTGCGGTTATGAAACTGGAGTCGATAGCCTTTGAGGGCTCAGATAGCCTTGATTCTCCTGAATTAGTCCAATAAGTCATTTCATTTGCCATTTAATGTGCCAGTTAATGTGCAAAGGGATATGTGTACTTTGCAAGTGCCCTTGTAACCTTAAAGAGATCGAGACAACTAGAGCTTTGGATGGTACACCTTAGCAATGATTTATTTTAGATTTCTGGTCGGTTTTATTTTTCTCGCAGTAGCCTTAGCTTGCAATGCTAAAGAAGAAAAGATATCGCAATCGGGTTCATTTGCCACGATCGAAGCACTAGGCAGCGCTTTGTTTTTCGATGTAAATTTATCTAAAAACCGAACACAATCTTGTGCAACGTGTCATTCGCCTGAGCACGCATTCATAGACCCTAGGCTAAATGCAAGTGGCCGTGCCGCTTCATTGGGTGATGATGGGATTTCTTTGCGCGACCGCAATACACCGACACTTTCGTATACAGGTTTCACGCCTGATTTCATGCGTGATGCAGAAGGGCAATATTTGGGTGGGCAATTTTATGATGGCCGGGCAAAAAATTTAGCAGACCAGGCCGTCCAGCCTATACTGTCCCCGTCTGAAATGGGGATGCCGAATAAAGAAAGTATTGTAGAGCGCATCAATGAAAATCCTGGTTATGTTGCAAGCTTTCAACAATTATTTGGTGAAAGCGTATTTAAAAATACGGATCATGTGATCCATGCATTGGGTGAAAGCCTAGCGGCATTTGAAAAAACGAAACAGTTTGCACCATTTGATTCTAAGTATGATCGACACCTACGTGGTGAATATCAAATGACGAAAGCAGAAGAACTGGGAATGACGTTGTTTTTTTCGCAACAATTTACTAACTGTAATATATGTCATCAATTAAAGCCGGCACCCGCTCAGGCTGAAGAAACCTTTGCCAATTATGAGTACCATAATATTGGCGTGCCGATAAATACTAAACTTCGAAGTGTAAACGGTTCTCCAGTTGGTCATATTGATCAAGGGCTTCTGGATAACGAGCTTATCGAAGAAGAAAAGCAAAAAGGCAAATTCAAAGTTCTCACTTTGCGTAATGTTGCTGTTACAGCGCCTTATATGCATAACGGTGTGTTTGAAGAATTACGCACGGTGATTCTATTTTACAACAAATACAATAGTAAAAGTAAATTACGCCAAATCAATCCCGAGACATCTGTAGTTTGGCGGTTGCCAGAGGTGTCTGAAAATATTTCTTTAGAAGATCTCGAAACAGGTCCAGCATTGGATGATAGGCGAATAGATGCGTTGGTTGCGTTTTTAAAAACATTAACGGATAAACGCTATGAACATTTGTTAGAAAATTAAGTAATTGTGTCAAACGTGCTTAAAAATTACTTTCCTGTTGTTTGTTTCTTATCTCTATTATCGTTGGGCTTGATTGTTTTACTTCATCCGGCAACTGCTGGCACAAATCACGTTAAAACAAATCATGTTAATCAGGAGGCATTCTCTCAAC
>CAZVPJ010000012.1:2355-20708 GCA_964629035.1 uncultured Thiotrichales bacterium
GCTGGCACAAATCACGTTAAAACAAATCATGTTAATCAGGAGGCATTCTCTCAACAAATGCATAACCTTAATGCTGAGCAAAGACTTGATTTTAGGGTGGGGCGTGGTTTGTTTCGTCGCTTATGGGTAACCGCGCCTGCCTCTACCCAAGCAGCTGACGGGCTAGGCCCATTGTATAATGCACGCTCTTGTATGCAATGCCATCCTGGTAACGCTCGTGGTCCTGGTCCAACAGTAAGTCCAACAGCAAGTCCAATAGTCGGCCCAACTAAAGCTGTGTATGACGTGGGTAAATTACTTTTACGAATAGATGTGCCTGCACAAGATAGCCAACAACGACAGCAACTTGCAAAATTTGAAATTAATAATGTGCCTGAGCCAAATTATGGAATACAAATGCAAGATTTTGCTATTCCTGGTCACCTTTCTGAATTCAAATTACGTGTTGAATACAAAAATATACCTATATCGTTCCCCGATGGAACAGTAGTTGAATTGCGTAAGCCATCTTATTCCATGACAAAGTTAGCGTATGGTCCATTGCATGATGATGCGCGTATTTCCCCACGTGTTCCGCCTCAAATAATTGGCTTGGGCTTGCTTGAAGCGATCGACGAGCATGAGATCATGAATCAAGAAGATCCTTTCGATAAAGATGAAGATGGTATTTCGGGTCGAGCTAATCGGGTTTGGAATCATGAATATTCCCAAACATCGTTGGGGCGTTTCGGATACAAAGCAGGGATGCCAAGTGTTAATCAACAAGTGCAATCTGCATTTGCAATAGATCTTGGGTTATCGGTACCACTCTATAAGCATGCTGCGGGTGACTGTACACCACAACAAAAACGCTGTAAGGCAGCACCAAATGGAAATAGTGTGCGGTATGATAATCTTGAAGCGGATCAACGGATAGTAGATCTGGTTAATTTATATGTTCGTTATATTTCTGTGCCGCCACGCCGTAACAAGGATTATGTTGAGATTAAAAAAGGCGAGAAAATATTTCATCAAGTTGGATGCCAAAAATGTCATACACCGCATTACGTCATTAGTAGCTATGCTTTGGAAAAATTAAATCAATATATAGAAATCGAACCTTATACTGATCTTTTGTTACATGATATGGGACCGGGTCTTGCAGACAACAGACCGGAAGGAAAGGCGACCGGGGTGGAATGGCGAACGGCACCACTTTGGGGTATTGGTCTTAACGAACAGGTTACTGGGTACCATCATTATTTGCATGACGGACGGGCGCGAACCTTGCTTGAGGCTATACTTTGGCATGGTGGTGAAGCTCAGTCGCAACGTGATGCGGTAATTAATTTAGATCGAAATGAACGTCAAACCTTACTAATGTTTCTAGAGAGCCTTTAATGATTAAAATAACAATAAGTGCACTTTTACTGTTTTTTTGTAGTCAAGTGCAAGCTTACAATTTTCAAAAGATTGCAAATGAGCATATTTTGCCTGTTTATCAGGAGTTGGCAGAGAGAACATTGATATTAGATAAAGCAGCTCAACAGGGTTGTGATAAAGATACCCTGCAAGGAAAAAGTAAAGCTGCTTTTATTGCCTGGCAAGGAGCACAACATATACGGTTTGGGCCTGTGCAGTTTTTATCTCGAGAGCATCGTTTTGCATTTTGGCCTGATAAGCGCGGTGTTGTTGGCAAGCAATTAAAAAAATTAATTAATGATGATGAATTAATTCAAGAAGAATTTGATATCACACAAAAGAGTGTGGCGTTACAGGGGTTTAGTGTGCTTGAGCGATTGTTGCATGGCGATGACCCGTTAGATAATAAAGCCTGTATTCTAGTAAAGGCTATTGCGAATAATTTATCTAATATTTCTAAAGGTATAGTAGAGGACTGGAAAGCTGGTAATGATCCTTACCTACAATATTTTACAGCCCCGGGTGCGAAAAATTTAATTTATAAAAATGATACCGAGCTTGCTAATCAAATTCTTAATTCACTGTTCACACAATTAGAATTAGTGATTAAACAGAAAATCGAGCTTCCACTTGGAAGTGATTTGGAAAATGCACGCAGTAAAGCTGCAGAGGGTTGGCGAAGTAATGCTGCACTGCCCGCAATTAATGCAAATTTAATTGCAAGCCATGAGTTGTTTTTATATGCGTTTATGCCTGAGCTGATAGATGATCCCTTGCAGCGTGAGATCGAATCTTCATTTCAGGAAGCATTTTTATCTATTAAAGAAATTGAAGCGCCCTTGTCAGTCGCTGTAAAAGATACTGAGCAACGCAAATATGTTGAGAATTTGCATATGAGTTTAGTAAAAATAAAGAATTTAATTACACGTGACATGGCTACTATGCTTAATCTCTCTATAGGGTTTAATAGTCTTGATGGAGATTAGTCGACGAGAATTCATTAAGGCAGGTGCAAGCCTTATGTTGCTTGGTTCTAATGCAGTGCATGCATACTCGGCCAAGCAAAGCTTGCTGAGTTGCCGCACTAATCGGGCTGGTGAACACTTCTTTAGTATGTTGGATGGTGAGGGTTCTCTAACGCTTGATTTGAAGCTGCCTGCCAGAGGTCATGGTATTTCATTAATGGAGAGAGAGCGGTTGGTTGCGGTGTTTGCGCGAAGACCCGGCGACTTTTTTTGGGTTATTGATCTGCACACCAAGCAAGTCACAGAAAAAGTTCGTGCAGCAAAAGGTAGGCATTTTTATGGACACGGTGTGTTCGCCCGTGATGGTGCAAGGTTACTATGTAGTGAAAATGCTTATGAAAGTGGTGAAGGAGTAATAGGTGTGTACGATGTGCAGAACCATTTTGCGCGCATCGGAGAATTCAAAAGTCATGGTATCGGTCCTCATGACGTTAAGATATTACGTGATGATGAGACACTTGTGGTCGCTAATGGTGGAATACGCACACATCCTGATCTCCCACGAATTAAATCAAACCTTGAAAGCATGCGCCCTAATCTTGCTTACGTGTCCTCAGAGAGTGGTCGTTTGTTGCATAAACACGAGCCCAAAACGGAGTGGCACCAACTCAGTATCCGACATATCGACATTTCTGTAGATGATCGTGTGGCCATTGCTATGCAGTTTCAGGGCAAGCCTTATGTGCAACCTCCACTCGTTGCTGTGCAGGCAGGTAATCAAGCTATTCAATTCTTAACAGCCCCAAAACATATCCAATCCCGTATGCAAAATTATTGTGGAAGTATTGCGTTTAGCAGTGGCGGGAACGAATTTGTAGTGAGTTCTCCACGCGGTGGTATGGTGACCTACTGGTCTGTTGATGGGGCTTATCTTGGTGCGCATGAACAACTGGATGCGTGTGGAGTTAGTCGCGCGTTGAACGAATCTCGAACCTTTTTTGTCAGTGATGGAACAGGTTCAATTGCGCGTGCTAACTTAAACAGTCTGCCAAAAAATGTGCCAGAGATTTCTCTAGAGACATTTATTGAAGCCCAAAATAGCTTGAGCGCTACAAACTGGGACAATCATATGGTCACTTATGCAGAATAATGATTCAGCTAGTATAAGCACTATGCATCTAGAATAATCACTATGCTAAAACTATCTTCTAATTTCCTATTGTCTAGTGGATTATTTTTATTGAGTTTTTTTATTGCTTGGCAAATAAGTGCTAGTTCAAACTTTTTATACTCGACCTGGTATGAAGTGTTGGATCTAGATGAGGCAATAAACAAATATGCACCCAATAATAAGTATAAAAATGGATTTGAAAATACAGATAAGCTCCAGCATATAGAATTGTTCTCAGGAATAGTCGCTGCGATTCAACATGATGGCAGTGGATTGGAGCAGCTGCGTTATACAGACAAGAAAATTAATCAAACAGAAAATCTATTAACCCATGCAGAAGTGGTCCATTTGCAAGATGTTGCAAATTTGGTAAACAAGTTTAAATATATGGGTGTATTTGGTTTAATGCTTGCAGTAATTATCTTTGTATTTATGTTTGGTAAAAATATTCCTGTCTCCAGATTTAGTCGTCATTTGTATGGTGCGGTAGCAGCAGTGTTGCTTGTAAGTTTTATCGTAATTCTGGTTGGGCCAACAAAAATATTTTATCTTGGGCACGAGCTGGTTTTTCCTGATAAGCATCAGTGGTTTTTTTATTATGAAGAATCTCTAATGAGTACAATGATGAAGGCACCGGCCTTATTTGGTCCGATAGCGTTACTGCTCCTTGTGCTAACGATTGTGAGCTGGTTGGCTCTCTTATATTTAGTAAAATTAATTCCTATGGATAATAAGCTTGTTAATGATCGCAATGATAATTAAAAAATATCCATAGAACAGTTAGATAACTTCGTCTTTATAGCAAAATTTGGAAATGTATAGATGTAAAAAACGTTTGGTTTGTAGCTGATAGGTGTACATTAAAATGGTTTTACGACGACTAATATAACAACGGCAAACAGTGCAAGCACAGGTGCTTCATTAAACCAACGATACCAAACATGTGATTTGGAGTTTAAATCATTTGCGAAAGCTTTCACTATTTTTCCACACCACAAGTGGTAAATGATCAAAAACACAATCAATACTAATTTAGCGTACATCCAGCCAGCAGAGATATAGGCGTTCCAGTTAGCCAAGATAAGCATTGTGCCAAAAACAATGGTGAGCGCCATGCTGGGTGTGGTGAAGCGATATAGCTTTCGTTCCATAATTTTGAAACGTTCCTTGGTGGCTTGGTCTTCCGTCATTGCATGGTGCACAAATAATCGTGGCAGATAAAACAAGCCTGCAAACCATGTAATTACAAATATAATATGAAAAGCTTTAATCCAGGGGAAGAAGGTTAATAACATTGCGGGATCTCTTGTTTCTGTTATAGATCGTAAGAACTTTTGAACTTTTCTTTTGTGATGATGCCATACACACGCATTATGTCAGGCCCAATAGTACTGCTAATGCAAAGTGCCTCAACACCTTCCTTGATAAAATGTTCTCGTGCGGCATCTGCTGTCGCCCGTAAATCAATACAACTGGCTTGCAATCGTTTGGCAGGTATATTCATTAGGTCAATTTCATTATTTTTTTCTGTCTCATCGTCTTGTAAATAATTATCCAAGTCGATGGTAGGTAATATTGCCATGGGTTTATCATCTTCTATGATGATCCATTCTTTCTTTTGTGCAACAAGTTCTATAGCTTCAGTGTAACTAAGAATGTTTGCGCTACGATGAATGTTTCGATTCATCACATTGGCAACGCCGATACGCCGCAATGCTTGTAGCATGGGCTCATGTCTATAATCTAAACCTTTTAGTTGCATTAACATTCTGTAAATTGAGCGTTGCCCAAATAATTGGCTTGCTGTCAATTGTGCGGTAACAATGGCCAACATACCGGGTAAGATAATATTGGGATTGCTAGTGAGTTCAAATACAGCGGTTAATGCTGCGAGTGGCGCTTGCAGAGTGGCTCCCATCATGGCAGCCATGCCAATTAATGCGTACATTCCCGGTGAAGAGGATAGTTCAGGGAAAATTGGTTGAGCTAATATCCCCATGATGCCGCCTAAGCTCGCACCAATGACAAAAGTAGGTCCAATTAAACCAGCAGGTAGCCCTAAGCCAACACTGCATGCAGTAGCAATTAGTTTTGCCGCAAAAATAACGAGTAATAAAGATAAGCCAATATTATTTACCAGCGTATAGTTTACCGTATCATAGCCAATGCCCATGATTTGTGGTGCTGCAATCGCAAGCAGACCGGTAACACTTCCTGCTAGTAAGAACTTAATCCAAAGCGGCAAATTTTTTCCTGCTTGAGCTGATAATTTTGTTAAATATATAAATACAAAAGCAGCAATTCCTGTCACTACGCCAAGAAACATTACATAGGGAAGTTCAAGTAAATTTGTGAGCTGAAAGTTGGGTACTGAAAACACAATTTCTGCACCAAAAACTGCACGTGTAACTGCCGTGGCGCTTACTGCAGATAAAATAACAGGTAAAAACGACGCCAATGTGTATTCCATCATTACGACTTCAAGTGCGAATATCACACCTGCGAGTGGTGTATTGAAGGAAGCACCAATTGCTGCAGCGGTCCCGCAGGCGACGAGTGTGCGAATGGTGTTGTTGGGTAAGCCAAGTTTTTGCCCTACTAAACTGCTGGTTGCAGCGCCTAGGTGGATAGCGGGGCCTTCTCGACCCAAGGATTGGCCTGAAATGATGGCCAATGCGCCGCCAAGATATTGCACCAATAGGTTGCGTGGCCCCAGGTAGCCTTGATGGTAAGAAAGCCTTTCCATTACATGCGATACCCCAACGCTAGTGTCTTTATTTGCGAGTAATTTGTAAAGGATAGCGATCAGTATGGCGCCCAAGATGGGTAAGAGTACGCGTAAATGTATGGGCAAACCTTCATAGTTCTCGGGGTTGCCATAAGGAAGAAATAAGGACTGTGTGGTCTCGATGAGTAGACGAAAAGATACAATTACTAGCCCGGTCATCAGGCCAACCATCGCGCCTAAAATAGCAAGCTGAATTAGAGCATCAGGTCTTGAAGTGCGTAGTCGCAGGTTTTCAAGTGTTTGTCTAATATATCTGGCAATTGATGATTCATTTCCCATACGTTGGATTATGCCATAAGAAGCTATTAGTTAAGATGAGAATAAATATTTTGCGCATAGGTCTGTATTGCTTTTGAAGAAACATATTAACTTGTATGATGCGTGCATGATTTAAATAAAATTTCAATTTAGGATATAGGTGATCGGTCAAGCTAACGATCTTGAAGCAGGGCTTTAGAAGCAGTACTTTAAATGATAGGCAGTTAAACGGTAAGAATTAAACATTAAGACCAGTACGATTAAATAGTAGCTATTTATCAGGATTTAGGAAGTTGCATATATGATTTCAGTAGGCATAGTAGGTGGAACAGGGTATACCGGTGTTGAGCTGTTACGTATTCTTGCTTTGCATCCTAATGTAGAAGTGAAAGTAGTCACTTCTCGCAGCGAAGCAGGTAATAAAGTATCTAAGCAATACCCGAGCTTACTGTCGAGTTTTGATCTGGAATTTACTAAGCCTGATGTGTCAACACTCAAGGAGTGTGATTGTGTGTTTTTTGCTGCACCAAATGGCACTGCGATGAAGATGGTTCCTGAATTGTTGAAAGCGGGCGTTAAAGTGATCGATCTCGCAGCCGATTTTCGAATAAAAGATACTGCAACCTGGGAGCATTGGTATAAAGAAACACATGCATGCCCAGATGTATTGCAAACAGCTGTCTATGGTTTGCCTGAGCTCCATCGAGAAGAAATTAAAACAGCTCAACTCATTGCGAACCCTGGTTGTTATCCAACTGCAGTGATCTTAGGATTTTCTCCGTTACTTAAAGCCGGTGTTGTGCAGAATGCACAGCTCATTGCTGATACTAAATCCGGAGTAAGTGGTGCGGGGCGGGGTGCAAGCGTGCCAACGTTGTTTAGTGAAGCCGGTGAAAATTTTAAAGCTTATAATGTCAATGCACACCGTCATTGGCCAGAGATTAAGCAAGAGTTAGAGGAAGTTCATTCACAGGCTGTGAACTTGGTGTTCACGCCTCATTTAGTACCCATGGTGCGTGGAATATTTGCAACGCTATATTTGACCAATACTAATACTTCATCCGATTTGCTTGAAGTATACAAGCAACAGTATCAGGGCGAACCATTTGTGCAGGTGTTAGATGAAGACGTTTTGCCGGAGACCAAACATGTTCGTGCCTCAAATCAGTGTATGTTGTCAGTTTCAAGACCGTATAATGGGGATACCGTGGTAGTGTTGTCTGTGATTGATAACCTGGTGAAAGGTGCCGCGGGGCAAGCCATACAAAATATGAATTTAATGTTTAATATTGAAGAAACGACTGGCTTATTGCAGCCCGGCCTTTTCCCATAACGACATTACTGAAGCATCGACCTATTTGATTAGCATATGAATACACACCGTTCTAGTAAGCTAGTAGACCATCAGCGTGGTTCATATCTAATATCATTTGGATTTACAGCCGTATTTTTCTTATTGTCATTATATGCAGCATATTGGATTGGTGAAAATGGATTGCGTATTCCTTTTATATCTTCTCAAATTAATCCAGAGCTGGAGTTTGCAGACAGTGATGCAGAAATCAAGTACTTACAAAAAAAAATTCGTGAATTAGAGCATGATCTAGCTTATGTGCAACGCTCAACTAAAGTAGAGCTTGCTGCAGTAGAGGAGATGAAAAAAACTTTACAAGAAAAAGATCTTGAGTTGTTGGAGTTAAAGCAAGAATTGCACTTTTACAACACACTTTATAGTGCTAATGCAGATAACACTCTGGTGCACATTAAAGCGTTTGATTTACACAAAGATCAAGTCACAAATAAATTTATTTATGAATTGGTTTTGACAGGTGTACCTAAAAAGAATGAAAAGAAAGTATCGGGTGTTATAGGTTTAAGTGTCGATGGTGAAGAGCAAGAGATTTTAAAACGTTTGGTATTTGAAGATGCTAATGATGTGACAGAAACTTCTTTAACATTTTCATTTAAATATTTTCAAAAGATATCGGGTAGTTTTTCGCTTCCTGAAGAGTTTGAGCCTTCAATGGTGCACTTAGAGGTAAGGCGAGATAAAAATAGTAAGCAGCCTATTGCTGTTAGTTACAATTGGGATGAAATATTTAGTAAAAGTTAAAGCGGGTTTATATGGCATTCAAGAAAAAAATTAAAACCATGCGTGTAGATACTTTGATAGGTAAGCACTCAAGAGTTGTCGGTGACATACTTTATACAGGGGGTGTGCATGTAGAAGGTGAGGTCGAAGGCAACCTTATGGCTGAAGAAGTTGACAAAGGATTTGTGGTGGTAAGTGAAACAGGCTTGGTAAAAGGTGAGATTAGAGGCCCAACTGTAATTGTATATGGGACAGTAAATGGAGATGTTTATGCAACAGGTACGATTGAGCTTGCAGCCACGGCAAAAATTAAAGGCAGTGTTTATTACAATTTATTGGAAATGACGACGGGGGCTGAAGTGAATGGCAACCTGATTCATCAACAAAGTCCACAAAAGCAGCAAAGTAAGGCTTAATATTTGACCTAAAACAGCCACTTTGGAGTAGTTGACTAAATTACTAAGGTAATGTTAAGTTATTAATAAGCAATAACGCATATTTATTGGAGTAACCATGTCCGCGACAGAGACTGCGCAAACCACTGCACCATCCGCACCACCAGCTTCGCTTGTATTTACAGATGCTGCTGCGAACAAAGTTCAGCAACTGATTGATGAAGAAAAAAACGATAACCTTAAGCTTCGTGTATTTGTAAGCGGGGGTGGCTGTTCTGGATTTCAATACGGATTTACCTTTGACGAAACACTACAAGATGGCGACACATCTGTTGTAAACGCTGGGGTTACACTATTAGTTGATCCAATGAGCTTCCAGTATTTAATGGGCGCTGAAATTGATTATTCAGAGGGCTTGGAAGGTGCGCAATTTGTAATTCGCAATCCAAACGCACAAACAACTTGTGGTTGTGGGTCATCATTCTCACCTGGTTAAAAAATTATTTTATTTAGCTAAAAAAGCGCTCAAATGAGCGCTTTTTTTTTGCTATCTAGAAAAGAAAAATGTTTTAGAATAACCGTGAATACATAAACATCAAAATGTTGGACGCTAACTATGCATAAAAAAGTTTCAGAAATAGTCAATGAGTTTTCAAAATGGGATCTTTTTGTGAGTCATGAGGGTCCCGATAATTTGATTAAAGGAATGCCAGATATTAGTGAATGTGGTGATGGTGACTTGGTATTTGTTGAAAGTGAAAATTATATTCAAGATGTATTAGAAAAATGTCCTTCTGCCATCGTCACTAACGAGAAACTTGTTGATAATTTTAAAGGAATGTCTCATTCCAGTATTTTGGTTAGTAAGAATGCCAAACTGGCGCAAGCATTATTACGACAAGCTTATGTGGATCGTGACCTCAGAAATAATGGTTGGCAGAAAGTACATGCCTCAGCAGTCATTCATGAGTCGGCAACAATTCAAAATAGTGTAAGCATTGGACCTCATGTAGTGATATCAAAAAATGTAAGCATTGGCAAAAACAGTATCATAATGGCAAATGCTGTCGTGGAAGAAAATGTACAAATAGGGTCTGACACCACGGTCCACGCAAATGCAACGATAGCGTACCAAACGGTTATTGGAGATCGCTGTATTATTAAATCAGGTGCAGTGATTGGCATGGAGGGGTTCGGGTTTGCACAAGACGAGAAACAAAAAAGTTATCGTGTACCACAACTTGGAAAGGTTGTGATTGGGAATGATGTGGTAATCGGTGCCAACGCTACCATCGATCGTGCAACGTTTAAAAATACCTACATAGCAGATGGCTGTAAGTTTGATAATCAAGTTCATATTGCACATAACGTGCAGGTTGGTGAAGATGGTTTGCTGACTGCGCAATGTGCTGTGGCGGGATCAACAAAAATTGGGAAAAGAATCAGGTGTAGCGGTCAAACCGGTATTCTCGACCACCTGAATATTTCTGATGATGTTACCTTGGTGCAACGTGCAGCGGTGAGTCAAGATATAAAAGAGCCTGGCGTCTTTGCCGGGCAGCCCGCAGTACCTTTGCGCAAATGGTTTAAAAATACGGCAGCGTACAAGCAGTTAGACGAAATGAAAAAGACACTTGATCAATTAGAAAGAAAGTATCTTAAAAACTAAATGTTTAATGATGATTAAGAACTGATAAGCAAGAGGAAGCTATGGATAAGATTATTTTGGTTATGCTAGTGGTAGTTGCTAATGCCTTACATGCAGAATCTTTTACAGAAGTAACCAGAATTAGCGGCTTAACTTCTGGTGGTGAATATGTCCGTGTAGTTTTAGATGATATGCTTGAAGCTGAAGATTGCAAGAATCAGAATTATTATCTGCTGGATACCTCTAATAGAGTAGGCGATGTCATGCTTCAATTACTCCTGGTTGCAAAATCAACTAGGCAAAAAATCTCTATACAAATTGATGGTTGTCAGGCGTTTGAAGATCGTGAATATCCAATCATCACGCACGTTTATTTATGTGATAGTCAATATTGTGTATAAGCTATAGTGGCAGATTCAAGTTTATATGAAAAGCTCGGAAGCTTGTCTGTAGTCAACAGTCTTGCAAATGAGTTTTATGATGTAATGGATCGTGATCCTAAAGCCAAGGAGTTGCGAGGCATTCATCCTAAAAATTTACATATGTCAAAGAATACTTTGTATAGGTTTCTTTCTCATTGGTCAGGTGGCCCAGAGATTTTCAATGCAGAATATACCAACTCAACTTGGCTAGAGTTACGACATAGACATGTTGATTTACAAGTACAACATCAGCAACAGTGGCTGTATTGTATGCAAACCGCTATGAATAATCTGGAATTAGATGAGCGTTTAGTTCAAGAGTTACTGTCACGGTTTTCTAATCTGATTAATTCCATGGTCGCTAAAAGATCTGCTCGTAGCCCAAATTCATAATAATACTAATCATAGATTAGTTAATATTACTTAGGAGATTAAAAAAGCATGTCGCAGTTTGATAATGTGTCGGTTATAAAGGAAGCAAATATTTATTTTGAAGGAAAAGTAACGAGTCGATCTGTCATTTTTCAAGATGGTTCAAAGAAAACACTAGGTACCATGCTTCCGGGTGAGTACGTATTTAATACCGATGAAAAAGAGCTTATGGAAATAACCTCTGGCACATTAGAGGTGCTATTGTCTGGTGATAAGTGGAAAAGCGTAAAAGGTGGAGGGCGTTTTGAGGTTCCAGCCAGATCTACGTTTACTGTAAAGGTTTTAGAGATAACCGATTATTGTTGTAGTTTTATAGCTGAGTGATTATCAGTGCTGAGGTAATTTTTAGGATGGCGACTAACGACCCAAGGTAGACATTAATCAAGTTTAAAGCATCATCCAATATGCGAGATATGTTCGTGTATACCTACGCACACAATATTAATTAAACAAGTTTTGTATCAATAAAAAAAGCCTCGTCAAATATGACGAGGCTTAAAGATACTATTAGGAGGAGTAAGCAACTAATAGCGAAAAAATTCTTGGTATAAAATATTTCATACTCATTTAAATCGAGGCCCTGCGGGGTTTAGGCAGGGCTACGTCGTCTATACCGGGAGACGATATGTCAGATAAACATCCACTAACACGTAACTGTTTACTTTAAAAAAATATTAACACGTCTAACTAAGATGTTTATTTATCTTTATGCAACATATATACCAAATTTATAAAGTGTGAGTATCAGACACTTAGCCCTTATGTCAGGGTTAATTAGAATATTTTGGTGCATTAGTGAGTATGTTTGCACTAAAGTGGGAAGTTCAGGCTGCTAGCCTCGATGCTCCCATAATGTTAGTAAAGGTGATTAAACAGGCTGGAAACTATTGCCAGGCATGATAGTCATAAATGTTTACCTGATCGATAAGCAAGAGACATTATTATGAAATTAATTATTAGATTCTTAATGCTTGGCGTATTGCTAAGTATTTCTACTGCTTCGATGGCGGGGCAATACAATTCCATTATTAGTATTGGTGACCCGATGCCAGTATTTAATGATCTGCCTTCAATTTCGGGTGAAACACTGTCCTCTGAGGAGATTAATGAAGATGTAGTGGTGTTTGTGTCGCTTGCAAATCATTGCCCATGGGTGAGAGGGATGGATAAAGATCTGGTATCCCTGGCAAATTCATTTGAAAACAAAAGTGTTCGTTTTATTGGATTAAGTATGAATCATCGTGAAGAGGATCGTCTTCCAGCAATGAAAGTACACGCCGAAAAATATGGCTACCGTTTTGATTATATTTTTGATGAAAGTCAGGATGTTGGTCGAAAGCTTGGCGCTACACGTACCCCTGAGTATTTTGTTTTCAATAAAGAGCGTACATTAGCATATACAGGTGCGCTATATGATTCGCCAGCTAAAATGAATGACGATGGAACGGTTAAACATATTAACGGTGACCCCACTACGTTTTATGTGCATGATGCGATCAGTGCATTGATGGAGGGTAAAGAAATTGCCATTCAAGAGACACGTGCGCACGGTTGTAGTGTTAAGTATGTTCAATAAATTTTTTCGTTGTTTGGTATGGCTAATAGTTAGTAATGCTGTATTCCTTCCTGCCAGTGGGGCTGCTGAGAGTGAATCAAGTGATTTGCTAATGACGCCCATTCGTTATGCTGAATGGGAAACTCAACGTAAACAGTATTTACCTAATGTGCTAGTTGTGGACATATGGGCTACATGGTGTATTTCATGTATTGAGCGTTTTCCAGAGATGGTTGCATTGCATAATCAATATAACAGCAAGAGCGTCCAGTTTGTGAGTATGAATCTTGATGATCGTGAAGATGCAATGTCATTGCAAAAAGCGGAGATTTTTTTAAAAAAAATGAATGCAAATTTTGATCATTATCGGATGGATGAGAATTTGTTACATGCATTTGAAAAAATTAACCTGATAGGTATTCCTGCAGTATTGATTTATGACAAAGACGGCACTGAAAAATATCGATTGACCGGTGACAACCCGAATAAGCAGTTTACAGAAAAAGATATTGAGCAGGCATTGAATGATCTTTTGAACTAATAATAAGATATTCTTCATGCATGTAAATATTTATCAATATGTTCAATATAATGGTATGTATTAAATTATTGACTATAATTTTAGAATCTTCATGAAGACATTACTCATTATATTATTCGTTATCTTGTTGTCTTCGGTCTGTTTGTTATTTATTTTCGGGAAATATTCTCAAAAGAGCCATGCGCCTGGCATCCTCAATGGAAGTCTATCTAAATGCTCCAATAAACCTAACTGTGTTTGCAGTGAATATATTGAGGATGCTAAGCATTATATAATGCCCATCAATCATCCTAATGGACACGCAGATATTGATATGACGATGGTGTCAGCTACTATCCAAGGTATGAATGGAATGATTCAAAGTGAACAAAAAGGTTATATTGCAGCCACCTTTACATCTAAAATATTCGGCTTTGTGGATGATATGGAATTTAGAAGTGATTTAGAGCATGGTGTTTTGCATATGCGCTCTGCATCAAGAGTTGGATACAGTGACGGTGGGGTTAACCAAAAAAGAGTTGAAGCATTCAAAAAACTATACAGTAAAAAGTTGGAAGAAAATAAATGACGCTATTTAGTGTATATGCTATTTGCGCTTATGCCGCTGGTAGCTGTTCATAGATAAACTTTTATGCAAGTTTAGAAAAGTTTACATGGAATAAATAATCGCTAGTGTACAGGCTAGTTAAATAAACCTTTCTTATCTATATCAGTCCCAAGTGAAGCTATAACTTCTTCAGCAAAGCCATTGCCAGCTTCTGCATACAAGTTCCAGGTAACATCAACACCAACAGCTTTAAGTTTTTCTACGTCTTCTGGGTATTGGACTAATGCTGAAATATGTTTAATCGCCGAGAAATTTCGTATACCGTCTGTGACACGTAAGTTTTGTTCTACTCTGGGAAGTGCGAGTAGCGCCATCGAAACTTTACTCTCGCCAGATTTGGTCCAAAATTCATCGTCAGTAGGATCAGCTTGAATAACATTGCGGCCTTTAGCAATATGCTTAGAGACGATTTCAGAGTCGGAGTCTATGCCAATTATCCCATCACCATATTGCTCATGCAAAGTATCATATGCCCCTGTACCAACACGGCCCATGCCTATAATGATTATACGAGCGTTACCCATTTCGATGGGTGCGTCTTCTGGTAATAGTTTGGTGGTTTCAAAACGTAAAATACTAGCTTTTATTTTATTGTAGACCTCGCGTGATCGAGCATTTAGGGGTGCAGCAGCGATAAAAGTGAAAGTAAGGGCCAATGCAATGATCACTAGCCAGTCGGAACTTAACCAACCCTTTGCAACTGCAATGGCGCCAACGATTAGGCCAAATTCACTATAGTTGGCAAGCGTGAGTGATGCAAATAACGAAGTGTTAGCACGCTGTCTAAAGAAACAAAATATTCCGAAAAACAACATTACTTTTAACAGAACAAATATGGCTAAAACAAATGCTATTAGTAATGCGGATACACTGATGGTGCCAGACATGCCGATACTTAGAAAAAACCCAACTAATAATAAATCCTTAAAGCCTAGTAGCTTTTTCGACATCTCGGATGCTGCGGGGTGTTGCGCGAGTAATGCACCTATAACAAGTGCGCCTAAGTCTCCTTTTATATCTAATAATTCAAACAGGGACCAGGCGCCAAAAGTAAGCACAAGTCCTAATAGGATTTGCAATTCACCATGTCCTGCACGGCTCATTAAACCCATTAATATACTTCGTAATGGAATGAGTCCGATTAATGCAATGGACCAAATTGAAGGTATTTTCCCTGCAGAAATAGCCAAAAATAACACGGCAAAGATATCTTGCATTATCAAAATACCGATAGTTAATTGTCCGTATTTTGATCTGTATTCTCCTTTCTGTTCCATCGTTTTGACTGCAAAAACGGTGCTAGAAAAACTAAGAGCAAAACCTATTAATAAGGCAATCTTAAAATCGATATTTGAAAATATGGTTAGGCCGGTTAGACTCAACCAGTAGATACCTGTGCCAAATGCAATAATGATCACCATCATATGAAGAGTGGTGCCTGCAAGGATGACTGGGCGTAAGATTGATTTAATGTCTAGTTTGAGGCCGATTGTAAATAACAATAAGGTGACACCAAGTTCGCCAATAGATACTAACTTTTGGTTGTCAGCAAACCCAAGAGCATTTAGAACAAATCCAACAATTAGATAACCCACCATGGGTGGTAAACCAACACGCACCGCTAGTAAACCAGACACAAGTGCTGGCGCTATCCAATAAAGATCATTCATATGTCAAAAATAGTTTAAAAACACATATATTAAAATTTAAAATGGTGGGTTGAAACGCATTCCTAATGTAACCGCCTTGTCTGCACCAGTAACGCTTGGAATGTTGCCAGGTTTGTTTTCTAAATGTAATTTAGCTAGCCATGCAAAAGCCATAGCTTCCATCCAAGTGCCAGGTGTGTCGTAATCGCTGGTAAGTTGGATTGTTTTTTCTTTTAAGATATTTTTTAAATGCTGTACGAGAAATTTGTTTTCACTGCCGCCACCACAAAGTAGTATCTTCTCGGTTTGTGGGCACCAGATTTCAATACTATCGGCAATGCTATGGATAGTAAGTGCTAATAATGTTGCTTGGATGTCTTCTGTGGAAATGGTTTGTGCATGGGTATCTAACAGATGTAGTAACCATTCTAAATTAAAATGTTCTCTGCCGGTTGATTTGGGCGGTAGTTGAGAAAAATATATGTCTTCTAGCATTATTTCGAGCAAGCTAAGATTAGTTTTACCGCTTTGTGCCCAGTTTCCGTCTTTGTCATAGGGCTTGTTTAAATGTTTTTGAATCCATGCATCCATAAGGGTGTTGGCAGGGCCAGTATCAAATCCAATAATGGGTTCATTTATATCTTTGGGTAATTTGGTAACATTTGCGATGCCCCCTAAGTTAAGCACAACGCGTTCCTCTTCTGGACTTTGCAAAACTTCTGAATGATATATGCAGGCTAAAGGAGCACCTTGTCCGCCAGCATCAATATCGGCTTGTCTCAAGTTGCCAATTGTTACGATGCCAGTATTGTTTGCAATGAATTGAGGATCACCAATTTGAAGTGATATCGGAGGAATACCTTTTGGATCGTGGAAAATAGTCTGACCATGGCTGCCAATAGCGACAACTTGTGTTGAATTTATTGAGGCTTGTTTTAATAGTTGATCGACTGCTCTGCATGATGCCTCAGCAAATTGTGTGTCGATTATTTCAAAATTTTTTGGTGGATGATTGGCTGAAATGAGCGAATTGATATCTTGACGTAGTTGAGTATCAATATCCTGGCTGTAACTCGTGACCATATGTGTATTGGATTGTGAAAAATCCATCAGCACCGCATCAATTGCATCTACGCTGGTGCCAGACATCAGACCAATATAATACTCAGGCATTATATATACATTTAACAGTTAATGAATGGGTTACTATTTTAAAAGCGAGGGTCGAGTAAGCGGAATGTATAAATTTATACATAAGCAATTTTGTGGTGCTTGTTAGTGGTTCTTATTAATCGTTTAGGTTAATCGTCTAGATTTATCGTTTAGGCTTAAAAATAAGTCTTGGGGCGTAGTAAAATTTAGTTACCCTTCCTGCACTTAAAGATCACGCATGACTATTGCATGTTGTGAGTATGAATCTAGTTGCACGATCATGGGTTGTATTGAAGCTTGGAAACGGTCTATTTCTGAATCAGGTAATGGGCGTGCGCTAGGCAACTTAACTTTTAATGGGTTTCGATGCACGCCATTGACACGAAATTCATAGTGCAAGTGTGGTCCAGTGGCGAGGCCAGTGCTGCCGATGTAGCCAATAATTTGCCCTTGTTTTACGCGTGAGCCCACGCCTGTTTTTCTAGCGTACTTTGACATATGAGCATAGAGTGTTGTGTAAGTGTTGCCATGTCTGAGTATTATCGTGTTGCCGTATCCGCCTTTTCTGCCGCGATGTACTACTTTCCCATCCCCTGTAGCTTTGATTGCGGTGCCGGTAGCCGCCGCATAGTCTACGCCTTTATGTGCACGTATTTTATTTAAGACAGGGTGTCTACGTTTTAAATTAAAGTGCGAACTTATTCGTGCCAAGTCTACGGGTGTGCGCATAAAAGGTTTGCGCATGCTTTTGCCGTCAGGAGAGTAATATTCTGTTTTATCATTGCTGTCCGTATAGCGGTAAGCACGATAAATATGATTATTGTTTGAAAATTCTGCCGCAATAATATTTCCGTCACCTACTTTTTCGCCATCCAAATAAAGCTCTTCATAAACTACAGTAAATGCATCGCCTTGACGGATATCAAGTGCAAAATCTACATCCCAACCAAAAATGCCTGCTAGACCCATGATTAAAGCATCTGACATGCCAGCATCCTGGCCAGAGAGAAATAAAGAAGACTCGATGGTTCCGGTTGCAACTTGAGATATTCTATCGAGTTCGCGACTCGCTTCTTCAACGATAAACGATTCGTTTTCTTTAAGTAAAAGGAGTGATTGAGTGATACTTTTTTCGAGTTCTAATTTTTTGATGCCATCATCGTCAAAAGTGAAATGAAGTTTTTGTCCAGGGAATATTTTTTTAAATGGTTTGGCTGCTTTACCTAAATTTAAAATCTTGGTCAGTTCGTTATGAATATCTAAACTACTAAAAATTG